>ASOC01000041.1 GCA_000405945.1 Candidatus Omnitrophus fodinae SCGC AAA011-A17 | reverse complement strand
CATACCCGTGATAATACCCCTGCGTGAAATAACGATAAGCGGGATCTTCTCTTTCCAGGTCAACCTTATTGATAATCACCCCAAGAACTTTAAGGCCTGTTTCAAGCATTCGCTGTTTGGCTTTTTTGATTAAATTACGGCTGATGTGCCGCGCTTGGACCAAAAAAATAACACCGTCACATTTGGTACCAATCACCAAACTGTCTGCGAGCCCGACAACCGGCGGCGAGTCAATAATAATTCTGTCATAGCGGGACTTAGCCTCACGGATAAAATTATCCATGCGGTACGAGGAAAAAAGCTCGGTCGGGTTAGGCGACAAGGGGCCGGCGGCTATCACGTCAAGTTGAGGGATGGGAGACTTTTGCACCACTTCGTCAAACTCCATGTTGGTGGCCAGATAATTGCTCAATCCCTTGAGGTTGTCCGTGTTGGTGAGAAGATGCGCCGTGGGATGGCGCAAATCACCGTCCACTAAAAGAGATTTTTCCCCGTCTCTTAAAAAAGACGAGATCAAATTCGCGGACACAAGACTTTTCCCTTCGGAGGGGACGGAGCTTGTAAGCAACAAGCATTTCAAACTTCCCGGCGCGCCGGAAAAATTAATGGCCACTTTGACGAAACGGAAACATTCCGAAACATCGGAGAGCGGCTTATAGTGAACGAAAAACGCTTTTTGATGCAAATCCTTGACTTTCTCTTTAAAAAACGGGATATTGCCCAGAAATGGAAGCTGCACGAATCTTTCAATATCCTCCTGACTCTTGATGGAGTCGTCCATAAAATCAATTCCAAAAATCAGGCCTGCGCAAAGACCAAAAACTCCCAAAGCCGTCATGAGCACCATTTGCATCCGTTTGGGGCCCACAGGTCTATCCGGCACCGTGGCTTGCTTTAAAATCCGGACATTGGACACCTGGAGCTGACTCGTCAGGGTTGTCTTGAGATTACGGATGATATTGTCTGTTTCAATTTTAATCCTGTCGTTGATGAACTTGAGAGTGGCCTTAGCCTCCACCACCTTGGGATGCTTGGGCTTATAGGTTTCGCGAAGATTAAGAAGTCTGGCTTCAGCTTCGGCCGCCTTGGCTTGAAGTTGGCGGATCAGAGGATCACTGACCACGGAGGGAAGAGTCTTGGCCACATCCTGCTGGGAAACCTGCTGCAGCTGGCCGTAAGCGGTGTCCACCTGAATTTTTTCAGCATCTTCCGGAAAAAATTGCAGTAACTCCTTAGGGATGTAAAGTTTTTCCTCCACCTGCTGCTTCACATACCCTTGTGCCACAGCGTTCACCACTTCTTTGCATAAAAGCGGATTAGTGCTTTTAAAAATAAGCGTGAAAATTCGCGTTTCCTTGATACGTTGGATGGAAAGCCCGCTACTCACCATCCCGGCAGCGGTTTTCAATTTCACCTCTTCCGGTAAATCTTTTGTGTTTTTGCGGGATTCCATCAAAGCGTCCAAAAGATTAAATTCCTTAATGACCCGGCTGAGGAATTGGGAACTTTTCAATATTTCAAGCTGGGTGTTGTAATAAACCGCGTCCGAAGAAGTAATAGCCGGGTCGCTTACCTTGAATTCCATGTAAGTGGTGGCATCGGAGTTCTTATTGATAAGAATCTGATTTTCGGCCTGATAAATGTTGGGAAGCTTAAAGGCATATATCAAGGCAAGGGAGGCGGCTATAGCGGTCACGCTCAAAAGCAATTTGTAATGCCGCTTCAATAGGCTGATATAATACCTAAGGTCTATTTCTTCTTCTATAAACTCCAGCCTCTCAGCGGCCATGGTTAGAACCAGCTCTGCTCCACCATAATCAAATCATTGGGTTTTAGCGGAACGTCTTTTCTCTTTCCCTTGAGAACATCTTCTCCATTCACCTGATAAGACTTTTTCTCACCGCCTTCCATGCGGATAATTTTTATTTTTTTGATATTGGCGATAGTGGTGAAGCCTCCGGCCATGGCAATGGCTTCAAGCAGCGTTGTTTCACCCTCCTGCCCCATTTTGTAGGGTCCCGGGCGATTCACCTCTCCCAGAATGGAAATGGTTAGGGTATGGAATTCCTTCACCCGGATATGCACTTGCGGATACACGAGGTAGTCTTTTTCAAGAAGAGCGGTCAACTTCCTCTCCGCGTTGGCAATGCTGAGGCCTTCAACCTGCACCTCACCCACAAGTGGGAAATTGATAGTCCCCTTGGGACTCACCACGATTTCCCGGTTCAGCTCCGCGTCCGGATATATTTGAATGTCCAAAACATCTTTGGGGTTGATTAAATATTCGGTTTCCTGCTCGAGAGAACTGGAATCTTCAGGGGCGAGTTTCATGTTTGAGCCCAGACCGCCACACCCGGAAAACAATGCCGCAAAAATTAAAATCAAGCCCCCTGTGATGGGCAAAACGCGCTTAATCAGAGCCTTTCCTCCTTTTATAATCCAAACGCTAATTCGACCAGAAAAATATTTTCATGATACCGGTTATTTTTTACGGTCGAAGTTCTGTAAGTGAGGTCATAATTCAAGCGAATCGCCGCGTCATAGGGCAATTTATATTCAAGGCCCGTTCCGCCGGCCAGCAGAAGATCTTGCCTTTTTTGCAACTCGTTCGCGTTAGTCCCCGCGGTATTCTTTTCATTTGAATAGGTGTTCAATTGATAAGCCCCGCGCAAAAGATAATAAAGACGGCGGTTCAGCATCCACTTGGCGTCAAAACCAAAATTTTTAGCCGCGAAAAAAGGGTCGTTGGTGAATGAATGTTCCGTGGAAGAACCGGAACGGAGTTTGAGATCCGGGAACCAGCGCACGCCGGAACGGTAAGCGTAAATCAGTTCCATAAACGGACCCACGTAATCTTTGACATGCTCAGGCTCTTCGCTCAAATCTTTTCTCAGCACACCAATATTTAAATAAGCAGCCGACTTCTGCGTGATTTTACCGCTTAGGCCCAACGTAGCGCGCAAATTCGTGGACCGGAACGCCCCGTTGCCGCCAAATGATTTTCCAATGCCGGTTTGCAAAAAAGCAGCCGTCTTGGGCGTTATGTGATAACTGAAGCGGGGCAAAAACCAGTGATCCGTGGAGCCTTGGCTGTCCGACGCCCGGTTGGCGGGATTCCGCTGGTCATAATTATGCTCGAAAGCCATTGAAAATTTCCGGCTTAAAAAGTATTCGATTTCACTGCTTGCATGATTTTCCGTTCTAAGGGAAAAATTGGTGGTTTCCGAAGTCGCCCTGTCTTTCCCTCTGAACAATCGGTAAAATTCGCGCACAAAAGTTTTCTTGCCTATGGGAATGTCCACATTAGCAGTCGCATTCTGATAAAATCTGTGCACTTTGCTTTCATTAAAGCGAGTAGGCACTTCAATAGCGGGGGTGTAAGTGACCACCGCTTTTGTCCTGTCCCCGCCCAAATCCACAATCGTTGTCGGCACCACATGAAAAACCGTGGTTCCCTTCGTATGGTGGCCCTTCTCAATGTGGGGCTTTTCATGAAAATAATTGTCATCATAAAAAGTCTGAAACCTTACCTGCTCGGAAAATCTTTTCCGCTTTTTTTTCTGCAATTGAATTTTCAAGGCCTCGAGCCTGGCCTCACGCTGCTCCTTTTTCAGATGCAGGAATTCTTCTTCCTGAATCAGCGCATTCACGGCTTCATCTTCAAGCTCGCCGTCGCGCTGTGCGTAATCCACCATCTGGAATTTTTCCTCACCGATTTTTTCCGATGCCCGGAGAGTGCCGGCATTTCCCGCCAGCGCAGTCACAAGAAACGCCAAGAGAATGTACCGTTTTGTGCGATTTCCGTTTTTCATCATCATATTATCTACCTCTCCGGTTTAAAGAGTCCAAGGCCACCTGGGCCTGCCGGAAGGACGGATCCAATTTTAAGACCTTCCGGTATTCCGCAGCTGCCAATTCGTTTTTTCTCCCCGACTGATAGGCTGTAGCCAAATTATAATGCGTCAACGCGCTGTCCGGCTTGAGTTCTACCGCTTTTTTGAACTGCTTTTCAGCCGCCTGATAATCCCCACTGTACCAATAAGCATGCCCCAGGTTGCTATAAACCTCCGCGTCCCTAGCAGCCTTTTTGGATGCGGCCAACATCTTCTTATAGCTCTCTATCGCGGCATCGTATTGACCGGCAATCTCATAAAGCCGCCCCAAATTATAAAGGACAGAAGGATACTTGCCCTTTATCTTAAGCGCCTTTTCATAAAACTCAATGGCTTTAAAATATTGCTGGTTTAACTCATAAATATACCCTAAAGCGGCTATAGTATATTCATCGGCACCCATTTTAACAGCCGATAGCGCCATTTCAATAGACTTATCCTTCTCGCCCAAAAAGGCCAAGGCCGTGGCATAACCGCTATATCCCCAGATGTCTTTGGGATCTTGCCGGATGGCCTCCTTGAAAGCGTTCCGGGCGTCCTTGAAAAGTCTTTTTTGTAAAAGAATAAATCCAAAATCACGCACCGTGCTTTTCACGTAAGGGCTGATTTCGTTGACCGAATACCGCCCGATCTTGTCATCCTCGTAACTGTTCCGCAAGGTTTCAAAAGTATCTTCAGCGCGAATAGGGTCTCCCACATCATAAAAATAGGTATACCCAGCCCGGAATTGCGCTAAAGATGCCACAGATGAGTCGGAAAATTCGACTGCGATAGTTTTGAATTGCTCAGCGGCTTTTTCATAGTCCCCGGTTTTGCGCAAACTTTCGGCCAGCTGATACCTGCCGTAAATTCCGAATTCGCTCCGGGGAAATCGGTCTACCAACTCCCTGAAGACTTCAATGGCTTTGTCGTATTTGGCGTGAAATTTCAGCGCAATACCGAGATAAAACAGGGCCTTTGCCGCTTGCTGATTGTCAAAAATGATGGTTGCGGCATTCATAAAGGATTGCTCGGCCTTGGACAACTGAAACAACCGATACTGCATAAGACCGGCCTTTATGTAGATCTGGTGCAGTTCGCTTCTGCTTTGAACTTTGGATATTGAGGCAAGCAACTCATCGAGTTCGCGCGCAAGTGCCTGAAAGCCTTTGACCCGTAAAAGCAAAACGGTTGCCACGCCCTCCTCCCGGCTTCCCCGGTGCTGATTCTGAACTCTGAAAAGAAGGGATTGCGCCTTTTCATAATTGCCAACTTTCACGTAGGCGTAGCTCAAATCCAGCTGTAAATCCACCAAATCCTTGCAGTCAAAAACCCGCTGAATGAGCTTTTCATAGGCCTGAATCGCCTCGGGAAGGAGCCAGGCCTCCTCATCCTCCTTGGCTTTTTCATACAGCTTCTTTTCAGCGGCCGTAAACTCCCTTCCCCGCCTGATCGTGGCGCTCGGCTCGCTTAACTTGCCGCTTACGCCGAACCATCCCCTTAAAATCATCATGGCCTTGTCCACCCACTGCAAAAAGCCGGCTCTCCGCCCGCGCCTCGCGGCCAGCGCGTCTTCCAGCATGAATTTCACGTCCCTGATTTGACGGAAATCTTTGGCTTCTGACGTGATATTTTTCGAAAATTCCAGGCTGGTATAGCTCTTGGCATCCAAGTCCTTGGCCCCAAGCTCGGAAACCACCAAATCATCAAGAAAGAACTTCATGGATTTCATGTCGTCGACATTTTGGGCATACCCCACGCGGGACAGGGATTGCTCAAGGTTCCCGATAGCACTGTCGACCAAAAACCTATTGTAGACCATGAAGAAAGCAAATATAATTATCAGACTTATGAGCAGAGTGCCCAGACTGAGGGAAAGAGACATGCCCTCCCTCTGCCGAAAGAATATTATTTTTCTCCTGTCGGGTTTTGGCATATACTTCCATACATAAGTTTATTACAAATAAACCAATCTCTTATATTTTCGGCATAAATGCCGTAGTCTTAACCTAAAGGAAAACCTTTGGTTAGAACCATTAAGCGCAAAAAACGCCTCGCCCTTTCCCAACGCATCGCCACGATCATGATTTTTCTCTCTTTTCTCATGATCACGGCCTTCACCACCATTCAGGTGCGCAATCAAATCGGCACCATCACAAGCTATAATGCCTACCGCGCGCGCCTGGCATCAGCGATCCTGAAGGATCATCTGGAAAGCACTTTGGAAAGGGTCGGTCAAAAAAGCCGCAATGCGGCCGCCTTTCAGGAAACCCTGTATTCCTTGAAAGACGAGAAAATCATTGATACAGCCTGGGTCATAAACCGTAAAATGGAAAAAATCGCGTCCACGGATTCCCAAAATCAGGGCTCTTCATTTTCCTTGTCCGAAAAATACATGATTGAATCCATCTTAAGCAAAGAATTCATCGATAAATGGTTTTACACCTACACCGACCAACCCCGCAACGCCATTGACCTTTACATTCCCCTTCTGTCCAACAAAAGCAAACTTCTCTATCTGGTCAAAACCAGCTTTTCGCTTGGGAATATGCAGGAAGCCCTGAAGCAGGTTTATATCCCAATTATTTTCACCGTCTTGGCGGTGATTGGTATCAATATTATTCTGGGTCTTTCCCTTTCGAAATCCATTATTCACCCCATTCAAATCCTCAACAGCGCGACCAAGGAAATTGCCGGCGGCAAACTTGAATTACGCGTTAACATTAAGACCGGCGATGAAATCGAGGAACTCGGCGAAACCTTCAATGACATGACGCAGGCGCTGGTCAAAATGAAAGCCAGGGCGGAAAGCGCCAATCCCCTGACTAAACTTCCCGGAAACGTGGCCATTCACGAGGATGTGGACAGGCGCATCAAAGAGGGCTCAAAATTCATGTTCATCCATTCCGATCTGGATAATTTCAAAGCTTACAATGACAAATACGGCCTGGGCGAGGGGGACAAAGCCATCAAAAAAACCGCAGAGTTATTTAAAGAAACCATTGAGAAAGTGGGCGGCCCCGATGATTTTCTCGGCCATGAAGGCGGGGACGACTTTGTGGTGATCACCACGCCGCAAAAAACAGAAGCCATCACCTCTTATTTTATTAAACGGTTTGATGAGGAAATGCCCAAGCTTTACAGCGAAGAAGACAGAAAACTGGGCTATATCATCGCCAAAAACAGGCAGGGGGTTATTTGCAAATTTGCTCTCATGTCCATTTCACTTGCCGGAGTAACCAACCAGCACCGCATTCTTGGCAGCTACACGGAAATCACCAATATCCTTCCGGAACTTAAAGAAAAGGCCAAGTCGATTCAGGGGAGCTCTTTTGTGCTGGATAAAAGAAAAGATCCCCGGCAGGAAGAATTGGAATCTAAGTAGTACCGTGCTCCATTTGATTTTATGGGTACACGGTACTGTACATGATTGAAATTGGACCCCCAATTTCAATCGTAATGCTGTAGTAGTCAGTTTTCGCCTATTAGGCTGAGCTTACTTCCTGAGGCGCATCAACCTGCTGAGTACGGATCTCCTCCTTAAGGTTATCTCCAGTTGTTTCCACTGTGACCGGAGCAGGCGTTGCCGTGGGGGCGGGTTCAGTCGTTGCCGGTTGATTAGCCGTATTATCCGTATTTGTGTCGCCGCTGGGATTTGCCGCCGAATCCTGTTTGGCCAGCTCGTTATTCACAGCCACTTGTTGTGCCTGTTTCGCGATCTCTCCCAAACTTTCCACCAATGCAGTGGCAACCGCAGTCGAATCGACGGCGACTCCTTTATCTTTGGCTTCATTCACCGCGGCATCGGCTCCGTTCTGTGCCGCCGCATTGATTTTAGCTGTTTCATTAGGAAGCAATTTAGCCGCATTTTCAACAGCCTTTTCCGCCTCGGCCTTTTTCTGTTTAGCTGTTTCTTCTGCGGTACCGCCGCTCACCGCCGCCTCAATCGCGGCTGCGGTGGCCGCCTTGGCCGTTTCTATGACATTCTTAAGAGCATCCCTTTGTAGGGCATCCTTCTCGCGGTTTAATTCCAGAGAACCCATTGTAGCAATATTATCCGCCTCCTCCTCCGCCGCCGCCACACTGCTTTCATTTTGCGTTTCAATGGTTTTATTCATTTCAAGAGGGGTTACCACCCTGTTGTTTTCTAAACCCGGAGTGGAACTAAAATTCATATCTCCGATCCTTGCAGCGACTTGCTCCAAGGATTTACCCGCCAAACTGAGTCCACCGGTACTTTTTTCAAAGGCCGGTATGGCTCCCACTGCCGCTATGAAGGCTGGCGGTGTTCCCTTAAGTTCGTTACCTATTTTCGCGACGGTCAGATAATCGACAGTTGAACCAGTCGCCTTGGGTTCGCGATATGTCGCCCTCATATAAGACGCATTTTCCTCAGGAGTGTCAGCATTGTGGCCCATGGCTTTGGCAAAAGCATTCAAAATAGTGACAGTGTCGTAACTAGCAGAATTACTGTTTGTCTGAGGCTCCGCGCAATAGCCGGTAACAGACGGCACAAGAATAAGCAAAAGAACTAATAAAATAATGGCCTTTATATCTATTTTTATCCGCATATAAAATCTCCTTGCTTTGGTTAAAGTCAGCTATATGAAGTTTACCTGACTTGGGAGAAACAGTCAAAAAGGGAAAAGACTTTGCCTAATCAATCCGCAACACTATTAGTTTGAATGAGTTATGAATTTCGATACCGGCGGGAGATCCAAAGAAAAAGCAGGCTGATAAAAATCCACCCCAATAAACCACTGTGAAGATTTTTATCGCCGAACAACAAAGGAGAAGCCTGCGGGACACTGGCGATAAACCAGTTGTCCACTTTAAGGAAAAATACCGACCCCGCGTGGAGTCCGATGGAAAGGAATAAAGAACCGGTTTTTAAAAAGGCATAGGTGAGCAAGCTCCCAAATAAGAAAAGCCCAAGAAAGGTCGGCCACATGGACACGGGATTCAGAAAGGGATCCGCCAGATGCGCGACCACCTTTAATCCGTCCATAAAACCCGGATTCGCCGGGACAGGATAGGTTCCTCCCTTAAAAAAATGCAGTGCCGCGTAAACAAGATTAGCCGCACCGAAACTTAATCCCACGGGGCATTTCATCCGAATGCGGGTGAATAGAAACCCGCGGAAAAATAATTCCTCCGTAAATCCAATCAGCAGTGAAGCAAAAATATACTCCGCGACCCTGAGCAGCATATGCCACCAGGGATCAAGATTGGCGGCAACGATCCGTCCGCCCATAAGAACTTCCAGGGCCGTCAGAAGCGCTAAGGTTAAAAAACCGGCCGTGAATCCCTGCCGTAGCAGCAAAAACCAATTGTCGCCGGCCGAGAATCCGTATTTTTCAAGATCCCGCATCCGGATGCGCGCAAAAAAAACAATGGTTAACAGCGAAAAAACCATAACCAAACGGCTCAAAATTCTCTCAAACTTGAAAGGGGCGATTTTGTAAATAAAAGGCGCGAGAAAGGCGCTCAGCAGAATGATGGCGATGAAGACCAGAAGGGTTTTAAGGATTTTCATTCGCGCTACCGGATTCTGAAAGTCAATTCAATTTCACAAGCGGCATTAGCGGGAAGGCTCGCGACTCCCACCGCGGAGCGGGCGTGAAGACCGGCCTCGCCGAAAACCTCTTTGAATAAATCCGACGCGCCGTTAAGCACTTTGGGGTGGTCAGTGAACGCGTTATGCGCCTGGATATAACCGACCACGCGAAGGATGCGGCCGACCTTATCCAAAGTGCCGCACTGGCCGCGTATGACGCTTAAAGCGTTCAAAGCGCAAAGCCGCGCGGCCTGAATCCCCTGCTCAACCGAAAGATCGGCACCCACTTTGCCCCGAAAAATCAATTCGCTCCCTCTCCGCGGAAGAAGCCCGCTTAAAAAAACCAGGCTGTCTGATTCCACAAAAGAGACATAAGAACCCACGGGTTTGGGGACCTCGGGAAGTTCCAGCGCTAAAGTTTTTATTTTAAGATCAAAGCTCATGCTTTTCTCGCCGTGATAAGTGTGACAATACCACCCGTGTAACTGTGTGATTTTACGCCCTCAAAACCGCTTTTTTCAAGAAGTATCCGAATCTCGCCCGGCTCGTCAAAGTGAAGAATAGAATCCGCAAGAAATGAATACGCCCGTCCGGAACCGGAAATCAAAGCCCCCACCAGCGGCAAATAAAACCTCAGATATCCAAAATACAGCGCGCGAAACCACAAACTGCGGGGACGGGTTAACTCAAGGAAGGCAGCCTTACCGCCGCGGCTCAAAACCCTCGCGGTCTCGCTAAAAAAAAACGGTAAATCTTCCTTGATGCTTCTCAGCGTGAAAGCGGCTGTCACCAGATCAAAGGAATCGTCTTCAACGGGAATGCCGCTGGAGATATCCGCTTTGAGCCACGCGATATTCTTGTCGGGAAGCGCTCGCCTGGCTTTTTCCAGCATGCTCTCGCAAAGATCCATGGCCGTTATTTTTTCAAAATGGCCTTTGGCCAAAAACGCTTTGAGAAATTTCCCGGTTCCGGTCCCGATATCGAGAATTGATTTCTCTCCGCCCTCAAGCGTCACTCCCACCGCCCACTGTCTCCAGGAGCAATCCAGGTTCAAGCTCAGAAGAGCGTTCAACAAATCATAACGCGGCGTGATTTCCGTGAAAATCTGTTTAATACGGGAAGAGTCGGGCGGCGTAAAAACAGAGAACGGCATCATGAAATCTGACGGATGATTTCGTAGTTGGTGTTCCGCTGCGCGGCGCGGTAGCCCGCCCGGTGAATGAGGCGGATCAGATCATGCTCCGTGGTCCGGTACTTGACCCCCGTGGGCTCAATGACCAATTCCTCCATCAGCGTCCCGCCCATATCATTGGCCCCGAATTCAAGCGCGACTTGCGCCAATTTGTGGCCTTCCGTGACCCATCCAGATTGGATGCTCGGAATATTATCCAGCATCAGGCGCGAAACAGCCAAAGTCCTCAGATAATCTTCACCGCTGGCCAGGGGCAAATACTCAAGACCCGGAGTTCCCTTGGTCGACATGGACCAGGGAATAAAAGCGCGAATTCCGCCGGTTTCATCCTGAAGATCGCGCAATTTCAAAAGATGGATAATTCTCTCTTCGATCGTCTCGACATGGCCAAACACCATACTGGCCGTGGTCTTCAGCCCCACTTCATGAGCCGCGCGGCACACCTTAAGCCAATTGTCCGCCGATATTTTCTTGGGGCTGATAATATTACGCACACGGTCAATGAGCATTTCAGCACCGCCGCCCGGCAGCGAATTAAGTCCGGCTTCTTTCATTTTACCGAGCACCTGATGATAAGTCATTCGTTCCAATTTGGCGACAATGTCAATCTCGGGCGGTGAAAAAGAGTGAATATGCATTTGCGGAAACGCTTCATGAATGCCGCGGATAAGTTCAAGGTAATAGTCAAGGCGCAGTTCAGGATTAAGTCCTCCCTGAATCAAAACCTGCGTGCCGCCGATATCCGCGAGTGCCTGAATTTTTTTGAATATCTCTTCGCGGGAGAGCGTGTAGGATTCATCATGCCCCGTCCGGCGGTAAAACGCGCAAAAGGAACAATCCGCAACACAGACATTGGTGTAGTAAATATTCCTGTCTATCACAAAAGTGACCTGATCCTCGGGAAATTGCCGCTTGCGGATTTCCTTGGCAGCCGCGCCCAACAGCATTAAATCAGCTTCAAATAGAAGAATGCCGTCTTCCAGATTGAGACGCTCGCCCCGCAAACGTTTTTCGATCACTTTTTCAGCAATGGCCACCCAATTCTCCGATCTTTATCAGAACTCGCAAAAATTCAGGTTCACGTTTCTTTTAGCCAGCCCGCAATCAGCCGCGTATTGAAAAAAAAGCTTAAGTCCCTGTTCCAGGGCTGGGGTCAGGCGATATTCTAAGCTCTTCAAGTATTGGGCCACAAGTATTTTCTGGGCAGCGGGCCATTGATACGCGGAAACCATTTCAGCCGGATTGGCCCTATTACGATCCAAATTCCGGCACAGCCATTCATGCACGCCGCGCACCAGAGAAGGATGCTGTTCAAAAAAATCTTTGCGAACTGTCCATACCGCGAAACAAAAAGGTGTTTTAGTCCATTCGAGCCAGCATTCGCTCAAATCATAAATACGGGCATTCGCAGGCCTGAAAAAAAGCGCCTCATCGCCTATCAAAAGACAGGCCTCGTAACGATTCAGCATTTGTTCGGGTTCAAGCGCAGAGATTTCAAACTGATTCAAAAAGCCGCAACGCCTGGCCAAATACACTTTGAGCAAAGTGGCCGCGCTTAAACTTTTCGAAGAAAGCCCGATAGTCTTGCCGTCGAGATTTTCAATGGGTTCGCGGGAATAAAGCGTGACACTTCCCGCCCTGCCGGAAGCGCCTATGCAATAGCCCGGAAGAATCAGAAAATCCTCCGGGTGAAGCGCGTAAAAAAACGAGGAGGTGAATCCCATATCGACCTCCTGACGCAGCATTTTCTCGTTAATCTCACAGGGAGTGCCGTTCATAAACGCGATATCACGCTGCGCGTCATCCGTGTCCGCAGAATAAAAAAAGGGCAGGGTGTTAAGAAAGTCTATTTTCCCGAGTCTGAGAACTGACTGTTGGGTTGCTGAGTTCATGCGCGCCCTACGGACTCACACCGCGGAACTGGCCGGTATTGCCGGCTTCTGACGCAAGGCCGCCTCTCCAGCGTTTGAAAAGTTCAGCCTCAACCCCGAGCAAATCCAGCACCTTGCCCACCACGAAATCGATCAAGTCGTCAATTTTTTGCGGCATGCCGTAAAATCCGGGGCTAGCTGGAACAATGTCCACACCCAGCCGTGCGAGTTTGAGCATGTTCTCAAGATGAATGGCGCTTAAAGGGGTCTCACGGGGAACTAAAATGAGTTTTCTTCTTTCCTTGATGGTCACGTCCGCGGCGCGCTCCAAAAGGTTTTGCGAAGCGCCGTTGGCGATTTGCGAAACCGTAGAAACGCTGCAGGGCATGACCACCATGCCCGCAGTGTGAAAAGAGCCGCTGGCGATAGGCGCGAGAAGATCCTTGTAGTGGTAATAACGGATACGCTCAACCGCTTTGGGGCTAAAAAGTCCGTTCAGAAAATCAGCATTAGATAAATCCTGAATATCCATGCCCAATTCTTCATTCATCACGATCCGGGCTGCATCCGTCACGGTGAGCATCAAATCATAATCGAGTTCGGCCAACACACGCGTGAGACGGAGGCCGTAAATGGCGCCGCTAGAGCCTGAAATTGCAATCACAAAAGGTTTCATGATAAAAGATCCATCCATGTGGCAAAAAATAAAATGCCGCTCACTAAAACATTCATTAGGAAAAATGCTTCCTGCACTTTTTCAAGCCCGGATTTGGCAACCAGCCAATGTTCCCGGATCAAAAATCCCGTGATAAGAAACAATCCGCTCCAGTAAAAAACTCCGAGGTGCATTTGACGTCCTAAAAGAGCAAACAAAAGTACGGTTATGACATGAAGCCCACGGGTGAACCACAAAGTGGCCTGAACTCCGAAAGCGGCAGGAAAAGATTTTAAACCGAATTCCCTGTCAAAAGCCACGTCTTGAAGCGCGTAAATCATGTCAAATCCGGCCACCCAGCAGAAAACGGCTAAAAATAAAATCCAACACTCCGTTGCCACGCTACCCCGACTGGCCATCCATCCGGCTGCGGGAGCAAGGCCCAGTATCATACCCAAAAAAAAGTGGCAAAACCACGTAAATCTCTTGAGATAGGGGTACACCGTGACCATGACCAAAGGGATGGGAGAAAGCGCCAGACACAGCGGATTCAGCATGAATGCGGCCCAGAAATAAATTGAAGCGGCAACCATGGCGGCTACCGCCACACCCGCCGGCGTGAGCAAACCTTTGGGCAGGGCCCAATGCTTAGTCCGTGGATTCAAACTGTCGATTTTTCTGTCAGCCAGGCGGTTAAAAGCCATGGCCGCGGTTCTCATTCCCGCCATGGCCAAAGTCACCCAAAAAAAAACGGCAATCCTCGGCCTGCCTTTTTCCGCCAGCCAAAGTCCCTGATAAGCAAAAGGCAGGGCGAAAAGCGTGTGCTCGAACCGAATCATTTCAAGGAATACTTTGACCTTATTTCTGGACGGGTCCGCCAAAACCATATTCCTTCCACCTTTCAGTCACCCGTTTTTTCACCGCGTCACTCATCACAATATCCGGCGGCCACGGTCTTTTCATGCCCTCCTCCGGCCACTTGCGGGTGCAGTCCACGCCGACTTTGGATCCGTAAAGCTCATAGCAGGAAGAAATATCCAATTCATCCAGCGGGCCATCCGTGAAAACCATGTCTCTTTTAGGATCCACGTTGGCAAAAGCGCGCCAGGCGACTTCCCCCGAATCCTGCAAATTGACGTCGGCGTCAAACACCAGGACCATTTTTTCAAACATGAGCTGCCCCAATCCCCAAATCGAATGCATGATTTTTTTGGCGTGCTGTGGATAACTTTTTTTGATGGACACCAAAACGCAGTTGTGAAAAGCGCCTTCCATCGGAAGATTCATGTCCACGATTTCCGGCAATTGCGTTCTTAAAAGAGGCAGAAAAATTCTTTCAATGGCCTTGGCCATCCAGCCATCCTCCATGGGAGGCCGTCCCACAACCGTGGTGGGGTAAACGGGATTATGACGCCGCGTCACGCATTGAATATGAAATACCGGAAATTCCTTAGCCAGGGAATAATATCCCGTGTGGTCGCCGAAAGGCCCTTCCACGCGGCGCTCATCCACGTCCACATACCCCTCAAGCACAAATTCGCTTTCGGCCGGAATTTCCAAATCCACGGTTTTGCATTTGACCAGCTCCACGGGTTCGCCGCGCAAAAAACCCGCGAAAACAAATTCATCAATCCCGAACGGCAGGGGGCAAACAGCGGAAAAAATCGTCACTGGATCAGCTCCCAGCGCTACTGCCACTTCAATGCGCTTCTTCCCCATTTCCTTGGTCTTCCTAAAATGGGCGGTGCCGTCTTTATGCACCTGCCAATGCATGCCGGTCGAGTTCCGGTCAAACACCTGCATTCGGTACGTGCCCACATTGCGTATGCCGGTTTCCGGATCCTTGGTGATCACCATCGGAAGAGTGATATAACGGCCCGCGTCATCCGGCCAGCATTGAATCACAGGGATTTCATCCAGATTGGGGTTCGGATCAACCACTTCCTGGCAAGGCGCGTGCTTGACAGTCTTGGGAGTCATTTTGTTCAAAAGGTGGAGTTTCGGAAGCATTTTGATTTTTTCAGTCAATGTCTCGGGCATTTTCATGTCGAGAAATTCCGTGAGCTTGCCCGTTATCTCTTCGATACGGCTCACTCCCAGGGCAAGATTCATGCGCCGCGCAGACCCGAACAAATTGATGACTAACGGAAATTTTGATCCCTTCACTTTTTCAAAATAAAGCGCCGGCCCGCCCTTTTTGACAACACGGTCGTAGATTTCGGCGATTTCCAGCTTGGGATCGACTTCCGTTTCAATGATATGAATTTCGCCCTCTTTTTTTAAGAGCTCGATAAAACTTTTAAGATTGCGAAGCATGAGGTATCCTTAATCTTTCAAATGGAAAAAACAAACTGACCATGCATCCCAGAGCGGCAGCTTCCAGCACTTTTTCGAGAAGTCTGACTTCCTCCGCGGGAAGCGCCTCAAGCTCCACCAGCCTGGCAATGACCAGCCGGGAAGCATTGATTTCCAGAGAAAAAACAAAAAAAGCGCAAAACATGTAAAACGTGAACAGCAACACCCCGCAAGCGTAAAGCCCTTGCATGGACCGCAAAAAGCTTAAGGGGACAAGAACCAGCGAAAGCGTTCCCAAAATCCGGATACAGGGCCAGGCATAAGCTTTTATAAAAAGAACCGTATTGCCCTCCATATGCTGAACCGCATGAGCGGCCTGATGCTGCGCCCGCCCAATCGCGGTGAAGGACCTGCTGTCATAATCAAAGGGAGACAGTACGACTGTTTTCTCCTGAAGAGAATAACTACTGTTTCCTTCCTTGGCCCCGCGCTGAATCCGGATGTCAAACAGATGGGCTGAATCCAGAATAAGCTTGGCTGCTTCAGCCCCGCCCGGCAAAGTCCTGGAGTCAATGGCGGAAAATGCCCGGAACCTATTCTTGCGGTGAACATACGCGGCTGCCAAAGCGACCACCATCGGGATAAAGACAAAGAGAACGTAATAAAATTGCGGCATGAAAAATTATAGCTTTTTCAGCGCCGAAGCGCCACGAGTAATTGCTTCATATCCTCCGGCAAACCGCTCGCGAAAGTTATCCTCTTTTCAGTGCGCGGGTGTGTTATTTCCAGCGAAGAAGCGTGCAAACTATGTCTATTGATAAGCGGAGATCCTCCGCCGTAAAAAGAATCCCCCAAAATGGGATGTCCGAGAGAAGCCAGATGCACGCGAATTTGATGCGTCCGGCCGGTCTGGGGACGAGCTTCTAGGAAAGTCGCTCCTTTCAAACGCTCAAGAACGCGGAAAAAAGTGAGGGCTTCTTTGCCGCCCGAAGGCTTCACAACAATCTTCTTCCGGTTCAAAAATGCCCTTCCCACGGCTTCTTCACATTTCAATTCATCATGCTGGACCACATCTTTGACCACGGCCCGGTAAATTTTGACCAGCGAATGGGACTTAAACTGTTTCGCCAAAGACCGGTGAGCAAAATCATTTTTGGCCACCACCATGACCCCCGACGTGTCTTTGTCCAGGCGGTGGACAATACCGGGTCTGACCGTGCCGCCCACGGAAGACAGCTGCTCGCGAGTGTGATAAATGAGGGCATTGACCAGGGTGTGTTCGAAATTGCCATAGGCCGGATGAACCACCATGCCGGCCGGCTTGTTCACCGCCAGAATGTCTTCGTCTTCGTACAAAATATCCAGAGGGATGTCTTCACCGCGGGTGTCCATGGTTTCCCGCTCCACCACCTCCAGGGTCACGCTATCCCTTTTCTTAACCACGTAATGAGGTTTCACGGACTTGCCGTTCACAAGAACCAGCCCGGTCGTGATCATCTCCTTGAGCCGGGTTCTTGAAAAATCCTTAGGAAATTTTCTGGCCAGAAAAAGATCCAATCTTCCGGGGATGTCATCTCCGATAAAAATCCGGTTTTGCGTCATGCCTTTTTCCGAAAGAAAAGAAAATAAACTGCGGCCGAAACAGCCAGCACCGCCAAACTGAGGACTTGCGGGAGTGTCAATCCGGCCCAAAAGGGCGTGTTATCACCCCGAAAATCTTCCGAAAGAAAACGGATAGTCCCGTAAATCAGAAAATAAGCCAATGAAGTTTCGCCGTCGTATTTTCTTCGTGCATGAATCGTGGAAAGGATAAAAAAGGCTGTGAAATTGGCGGCTGCCTCGTAAAGCTGAACGGGATGAACCGGAAAATTGAGAAAAGGATACCGCACTGACCAGGGAGAAAAAAATTCCCCGCCATAGCAGCAGCCGTTCAGAAAACAGCCTATTCTTCCGAATGCGTGCGCCAAGGCGATGTAGGGAGCAAAAAAATCAAAAAGTTTAAGGCTGTGCCATTTTTTATATCGCGAATAGATCCATAGAAATAAAAGCCCGGCGATAACACCACCGTAAAAAACCACCCCGCCTTCCCAAAACATGATAATTTCCGCCGGGTTCTTCGCATAAAAATCCCATTGCTGGACAACATAAAAAATTCTGGCGCCTAAAAAACCAGCTGGGGTAAAATAAAGAACGGCATCCAGAACCTCGTCCGCAGTCCACCCCTGCTCGCCGCTTTTCCGTCTCATGAGAAATACGGCAAGAAGCACACCGACTGCGACACAGAATCCATAGGTGTAAACTGATACTGGCCCGGCGTGAAATAAAACAGGGAGCATGATCAATTCTTTCTGAAAGACAGGATAAGAAACATGGCAACTCCCACGGTGATAAATGAATCCGCGATGTTAAAAACCGGCCATATCCGGAAATCTAAAAAATCCACCACATGCCCGTACATCATCCGGTCGATAAGGTTACCAACCGCGCCGCCCAGAATAAACCCAAGCGCCACGCGCTGCAGAAGTCCCGCGTGCCTCATTTGGAACGCCAGGATGATGAGCCCCAGCAGACAAACAATCACCACCGTGGTCAATAGATTGGCGCGGTCTCCGAAAAACCCGAAGGCAATACCCGAATTCCTGACCAGGCTTAAATGAAAAACATCCGGAATAACCGCGATACTTTGATACGGGGAAAGATACTTGAGGGCTAAATATTTGGTGAGCTGATCTACAACAACAATAAAAAAACTAAGAACATAGATAAACATTCAAAGCAAAGGGCTCATCCGCCCTTTTTGGCTTTCTTTTCCTCTTCCTCCTTGCATTTGATGCAAAGGCGGGCATAAGGCATGGCGTTCAGCCGCTGAACGCTTATTTTCTCCTCACAGCTCTCGCATTTACCGTAACTTCCGTCGTCAATTTTCTTGAGCGCCGTGGTGATGTCATTGAGCAATTTCTGTTCGGTCGAAGCCAGGTCAAGATTCAGCTCGCGGTCGTAATTATCCGTGGCCACATCCGCCATGTGAAAACCGTAACCGGAAAGGTCGCCCGAGGCGTCCCGCTGGCTTTTGTTCAGCGTGTCGCGCTCGATATGGTCCAGGTCGCCGATGATTTTTCGTCTCGCCTGTTCCAACTGGTCTTTGAATTGTTTTAATTCTTTCTTATTCATAGCTCAAAATCGGTTTCCTTATGGCTAAAGGTTGTGAATTATACTTAGCGAATCCCAATAAGTCAATCAGTTATCGGCAAAAGGGTGCCTACCACTCCATACAGTTAATTTCGTTGATAGTTTTGAAGTAGCTCCCACTTGTCATTAATGTGGAGACTTCTTAAAGCCAGGAGATTCTCAGCGCCAGGCCGCGACCAGCGCATTCCGGCACGTTTAAATCTCGATTGAATCACATGTTTGCAAGCTCCCTCAACCACTCCGGAACCTATATGAAAACCCATTCTCTGGTAGAGAGGGTAGTTCATCTGGTGTCCATGATTTCCAAAGTATCGTCTGGTATTGGACAATATCTCTCGCTGTTTCTTCGTCTTCGGATCCATTCTGCAAAACGCCAGCTTTAGGCTTCGCTGCTTATTCC
>ASOC01000040.1 GCA_000405945.1 Candidatus Omnitrophus fodinae SCGC AAA011-A17 | reverse complement strand
TGTTCCTTGGGCACATGTTGTCGACCTGCGGACAAAATTTACCGAGCGGTTCCCTGAGCGTGCGGATTTGGCTGATAATTTCGGTCTGATTTATACCAATCATCCTAACAGGTCAAAAACCGGCAGATACGGTCAGCTACTGTACTTGCTTGTTTTGGGCGAAGACAGGGTATTGGCTTACACCAGCGACAGGTATGTGACAGGACAAGGGCCGGGTCATCCCACCACCACCTCGCTGACTGTGAAAAGTTCGCTTTACGGCAATGACCCGCGGGTTTCTGTTTCGTATGATTTAACAGCTGCTGGTAATGCGACCGGGCGAGCTTTTATGGAGCGCCTTATTGATATAGGCAAGGATAAAGATTTTCCCTTCCTGCATTTTGCGCCGCAGGACGCGGACAATCAATCTCCTCCCATGACCCTGGACCGCATGCAGGAGCTGCTTAACCATGCCATCGGCCGCTATCCCTTTGATCCCTATGTCAGGCGCGGCCCTGATGATGTTAATGGAACGCCGAATATCAGCCTGCGGGAACTTAGAAACCGCGTGAACCTGGCCCATGCTTTGCTGGAAGAAGTGAGAATCCGATACAGGGTCAAATATGGACGCGACATTGATCCGGATACTATTGATGAGCTGGAGCCTCTTCCCGCCAATCTGAGTGATCCTGTTGATTTGAGGACCACACCGGTTCACCCCTTGAGAATCACCGGCGACCCGGAAGCGCTTGAAATTCAGGAATTGGTTCACACCATTAATTTCATCAAGGCAGGTTTCTCCGAGCAGGAAGCCCGTACCCGCGCACAGGCTGTTATGGCTGCACCAAACAGAGCGGATAAACTGGCACTGCTTGCGGAATCAGGGCGCATGCTTAATCTGGATTGGTGGCCGGGCGGAAATCTGAGACTTGCCGGCGCCAAGCTTGCGGCCAATCCCCACAAGGGAGGAATTCAGGCCCGCCTCACGATTAATAACGCTATTGAAACGCTTTTTAATTTTGACGAACTTATAGCCCGCGAACTTTTAAGCCCGCAGGCCCAGTCGCTGAATGATGTTTTGGGCCGTATGAATTTTTACGGCAAGGCGCCGGCCTGGAACACGATTATTTACATGATTCTGGTTTTGTTTCACGAAAAACTGCATATCATCAACATGAGCCATGACCACAAGGAATCGCCCTGGACGAATTTCAGCTACGACGAGAGCGTGATTATGACTGAAGGCGCGGTGTTCAGCAAAGCCCCGGCCTTTTATCAGAAGCTCCGGTGGTTCCGCGGGGATGACCGGGAATTCCTGTCGCATCATCCGGGTCTTGGCGGAGCTGTGGATGCCCTCCGGTACGGAGTTTATTTTCCGGCAAAAGAAAGAAAGATAAGGCAGGTGCCGGACGTGCTGGCAAGAATCGAGCTTGCGTTAAAGGATTATCAGGCGCTGAGTGCGCCTACCGGATCACCCGCGGCACCTTCAGATGCAACGATCAGCGACCCTCTGATGGATATCATTGAGAATATTGACGACCTGCATGATGAAAGAGTTTGGGACAGGCCTTATCTGGATCCCAAGGGGAATGCGGCAAAAGATTTTCAGGGAAATATTCTTAACGAAGGCGAGGCGCGTGCCACAACGCAGGGAACCCCAAGCCACGGAGCCATGACCGGTTTGTATCAGGCCGTTTCAAAGTATTTGCAGACTTTGCCCGCGTTATTCGTGGACAGCGGTATTCCTTTGATTGACGGCAAGGGAAATCCTTTGACGGAAAAAGACGCGACCGGTGCAGCAGTCCCCGTGCGGAGAATCAATAAGAATGACCGCTACCGCGAATTGCACGCCAAGGAAATAGAACACTTAATCAGAACGCTTGAAGCAAAAGGCACGGAGCTTACCGGATCAAATTTGGGTGAACGGAAAAAACTGGGTAAACGGCTCTTGAAATTGGCAATGGAATTGAAACGAACGCAGCTTCTCATGGCGGATGCGACGCCTCCCGTGTACCGCCCTATTTTTAAAGATAAACAGCATCCCGGCGCGAGTGCCAATTATATTCTCCATAATTTTCTGTTTGGTCCTATCGGCGAGTTTGCTTTTTTGTCATGGCTGATCATAAGAATCGTTGCCGGAGGGTCGCCGCTGGGTATTCAGCAGATTTTGCCCTTGCTGGCATTTTACTTTTTGTACGGCACCATGGGTTTCCTTCTTGGCAGCGCCAAATTGCCCAGGCCCGGAATTATGCTGATATGGCTTCCCATCACATTGGCGCGCATGGCGTTGCGCATTGTGTCGAATTTGCTGCGGAGTCTTATAGGCAGGATACGTGCTCCCTGGCGTCAGGAATCGTTTTATGCCCTGCGCAGAACAGCCCAGCTTTTGCGGTCCCATGGATTGGGAAGAGGCGATTATGCGGCGCTGGTGACGGGCGTGGTTTTCGGCCTGACAGCCGGGTGGTTTATGGGATGGGGTCTTGGTTTGGCGGTCGGAATAACGCTTGGCTTACAAGTGGGAAAACGCGTTGGGTTCGGCGTTGGTTTTGGATTCTTATTTAGCATGATATGGAATGAGCCCAATTTCAGAAAATTCCGGGATAGTCTGATTATGATGCCGATATTCATATTTCTACTGGCGCCTTGGGAAACATTCATGAGCACCCAGAAATATTTGCAGCATATAGCAGTGGGAAATTATCAGCAGTTTTTGGGCGCCAAGGAAGATCTTGACCTTTTGAGTGAGTGGACGCCCCAGGGGCAGGTGAATAATTATTTCAAGAACAACCTTCCGTTATGGACCATTTACAAGCTTCACAGGCATGCCGTGTATCTGTTCTTTGCACTGATGATTTTTGTAAGCATTTGTTATCCTTACAACGGCCTCTTTTTTCCGGCCATGACCATTGCCATTTATACTATTTTCAGTTCACTGCTCATGGGATCCCTGCTTGACTATATTCAGGCCAAGCCGATTTTACCGGGCACTCTTTTGGGCACTTTGGTTCGCTTTACCAATGATTACTTTATGCGTTCCGTGGGAACCAGCACCCAGGAGCCGGAATTGGATGCGCTGAAGGATTTCGATAATTACATGGAAGGCCAGTTTAAAAAGCAGAAAGGCGGCATCAGGTATCTGTTGAATTTCATGAGAAACGATGAAGGAGAGCCGTACACGGCTGGATTAGTCGGCTATCTTGACACAGACTACGCGGTCATGAAGGGAAGAGTTTTTGCGAAGCTGCATCCGAAACTGGCGTGGATCAATGAAAGAAGCCGATTTATTATCGGACTGGCCGCATTTTTCGTCTCATCGTGGATTATGGTTATGGCTTATCTGCCATTTATGTGGCATTTTTGGAATCTGGTTATGATATGGGGTTTCTTTCTCATGTTCCTGCCCCTGCTGTACAAGGTGAATAACCTGGCGCGCTATAAAATGCCTGCAGGTATTGTGAGAACGCTTGGCCACGGCGCCGTGTCATTTTTCTCATTTATTTTTGCCCTGCGGTTCATTGTCAATGTTTCCATGCTGGCCAAGGTTCTTTTTGTTTTTTACAAGGGAATGCTTTTTCTCGTGATCAATCTGTGGCTTTGGTTCGCGACGTCCATGGGAGTGGTGCATGGACCGCCGCAGTATTACAACACTCCCGAAACCGCCTATGTGCAGACTCAGATGAAGGAATTTTTGCTGCAACCCAAGGGGGAAAGTTTGAGATCGGATAAACTCGGCATTCTGGCGGCTCCGGGCGAGCATTTCGGCGGCTGGCTTCACGACTGGGTCGATCCTAAAACGCGTTATCCCGCCAAACCTGAAATGACACCCCGGGAAGTGCTTGATGCGATCGATCACACGGTTAGATATAGAGATGATGAAACAGGTCCCTTCAGTGTTTCTCCCGCATACGAAGAAATAGGCCGGAAGATTATGGGTATTGATGTCGACATCGATAAAAACTCCACCCATGGTCTTGTGTCGCAGGATCAGATTTACAGCCAAATGAAACGGGCGTGGGACAAATATCGTTCGAACGATACCCGGCGGGGTGATGAGCGCGATTTGGGTCCCAGATTAAGGGTGCTTTACAGGCCGAATAATCCGGATAAATATTATCACGACGCGGCCAGCGACCGGGTTGTCCTTAATTACGGCGCCAAAGGTTTCAATTTCAGGAATTCCGAGGAATTTCAAACAGTCTTTTTTGACGCGGCCAATTTGTCCATTCAGCGCCAAATTCAGGCTCAACGGGGTGGCCCTGAGGGCAAGTCGCTTGGCAGTGAAGTTAAAGACCGCGTGGTTGAAATGTTTACCCGGGATAGAGAGAGGGACGGTTTGGGGACCATGAGCCTTATCGCCTCGAAAGGCAATGCCCCGGATGTCATTGTTGAAAAAATAAGGGCTAAATATTCACCTGCTTTTCATGTTCTCGTATTGCCCAAGCGCTCGCTTGACGGAGCCGAAGTCATGAGCCGGTGGGGACACACGGGAATCCGGGGTATCATTAATTCCTTAAAGTCCCGGGACGGTGCCGACCCTGCCTTGATTGACCGCGGTTTGGCCACGGTTGATGCGGATAACATTCCTGCCTTCAAGGCATGGCTTCAGGAGTTGAATCAATTTTATGCCGTTCCTTCCGCCGGTCTTGACCCCAAATTTATCCGCGATGCGAAGAAACTTGAAAAACTATACGAGTACTTGAGCGGCGATCTTCAATCGATTTTCCTGATACGCAAAGTATCAAGGGCCGATGCCGAAAGAATTTTGGGATTGGCCGAAGGCATCACAGACCGCAAGGCGTCCGAACAAACTTATATCAAAAAAACGGTTGGTGAAACTGATCCCAATAAGTGGTATCCGGGCACGATCAGGCATGACATTGTTCTTCCCGAAATCGAATCGGGACTTATGAAACCCTATCTTGATGTTTTTATTCAGATAGGCTTGGATGGCGCGGCGGCAAAAGTGGCGGTTAACGGCGTTCATTCTGCCAATGAAGAAGAACTGCCTGCTGAATTGTCGTATTTAACCGATCAAGAAGCCGGACAAATTCTAGAATTTGCCAAGGCTGTACAAGCGCAAAGCATTGGCGCGGAACAAATTTTGTACGGGTATGATTCGGCCATTAGAACGGTGACTGGCAATTTTAATGATTTGTCAACGGGATCTATCCAAGAGAGTTTGGGATTAAATGAAGCGGACGTTATGGAAATTTGGCGTGTGGCGCAAGAAATCGGCCTGGATACAAATCAAAAATTAGTTGTTTTATCAGACACAGCTGATCTCGAAGATGCCCGGCAAGATATGTTGATGAGTCATGCTTTTATTGTAAGAAGAAGCAAATTACGATCACCGTCATTGGCTTTAATACTTAGAAGCGAGAAGCGGAGAATCGCCTTGGAATCTGCGCGCATGGAATTTCCTGTATCTTCCGAAATGAAACCGATTTTGCTGGCTCGCCTGATGATTTTGGATTTTCAAACATCAGACCGCGCGGAGCAGGAAAAAATCGTGCGTGATATTTTGGCAAAAGGTTTAACCGAGAATGATTTGCCCGGTGCTTCCTTGCTGCCTTATCTGTATGCAAATGAGACCGACGAAGAGAGGGTGTTGCGGGATGTGATTCAGAATGCCGCGTCGTCATCGCCTGTCTCCCTCGCCGAACGAATCAGGGCTTTGGATTTGAGGGATGTTTTGTTTGATTTGGACCGGTTGATTCAAAACCCTGAACGTACTGCCGTTGTGAGAACGATATTGGGATTGAGTGATATGCAATTGGACATTTTAAACCAGGCTTTTTCTAATCTTATGCACAAACTCTCGTATTACGGCCCGGGGATATGGCACTCGGTCAATAAATTCCGGAAATTACTGCCGCTTATGTTAACCGGGCGGTTGCCGTGGTTTGCGACGCATTTAAAAACCGCGACCGAAATACGGGCCCTTGACGTTGAGCGATATGACCGCCGGGCAAGAGGAGTCACCTATCCGAGAGATGTGGAAAGTGAGGTTATTCCATTTCCGCGGTATCGTTATCACGGCTCTTTGAGCCAGGTTATTTATGCTTTGCATGAGGCTACGTCAAAGGGGTTGCTGCGTGAAGGGCAGCTTTCAACCATGACGCCGACCGGCGGGCAGGGAGTCAGAAGCTTTCATCCGGTCCTCACCCTGGGCCGCGGGGTGAAACCCTTGTCATTTTCGCCCCTGGGAATCCGCTATGCGGATTTGACGGACATTCAATATTTAAATTATTGGAATCAGCACAATTTAAGACAGGGGGGGGTGATAGTCGGATACAGTGATTCAGTTAATTTATCCACGCAGGAAGTCTATGTGGGAGATGACCCGCTTGTGGCCGGTAAGCGCTTTGATATCGTTGTTTTCGGGCGGAGATATGATCCGCAAGACCCGGCATTGCACGCGCTGGGAAATATCACCATAGATAAAACCGCCCCAACGCTTACCAAACCGATACTTTCATTTCACGAAAAACCCGAGGTGCTGGGTGATGCTGAAGTTTACGGAAGCATTGGGGACACCTGGTGGAGCTGGGATTTTATTCAGGACCTTTATCGCGAACTGACCACCACCCTGGGAGTCACAGGGCGTCCTCTGATTGAGTATCATTTGGATATCGCTTTGCATGTTTTTGAAGCCGCCACCAATCCGGAAGCCTTTCAAACACGGCACGTCAAGGGTGACAAACTCACCGGCCATGTGATCATCGATCCGGCGGACAAGCAAAAGATCGTTGATGTCATGAGAAAGCTTGTCAAAACACCGGTCAACCCAGGCGGAAAATACGCGCTTGGTTTTGCCGACATCGGAGAGGGATCCGTTTACGATTTTGCCGATGATAATTACCGCGATTTCCGGGCCGCGTTAAGTCTGCGCGGAAATCCTGCCAGGCGCGCCGCGGCAGGCGTTGTGCCGCGGGACGGAAAAATTATAAGTCCGGAAAGTTATATCGGGACTCCGTCCAGTTTGTCCCCGACCAGTATTTTATTCGGGCACAATTATCTACCCGAAGTTCGCACGCGGGGAGAATTTGTTTGCCTTTACGCGTATGCGGCCGGCCTGAGTGCGGTGGGTAACGGAGTCGTGGCTTCCCTGTATGAGCCGCGGGGCGAAGTGACCGTGGCGAACGGCCAGCTTTTAGGGGATCTTTTCATTCAGGAACAAACACAGGAACACGCGGCTTTGGATTTATATAACAAATTACAGCAAAATGAGATGCCGGCAGATTTCTTTAGAGCAAGGTGGGAATATTTGCGTGATCTTTTGAGTCAAATGGAAGCCGGGATAGAGGGACTTAAAGGTCAGGATCAAATCCGGTACGAGGATGCGCTTTATGTAATAAAGCTTGATTTGTGGAATCAACTAACCGCGCCCGAGAAGATTATTTTTAGAGGAAGAACTCAGAAAATGCGGCTTCCTTCATGGATTGAATTGCCGGTAAAGGACAAGGTGCAGCCCAAGGCCGTGATTCTTGACATCAAAGCGCCGGAAACAGCCGTGGAACAAATCCGTGCATTATTTGAGGCATCTCCTGAGATTGAAATCGCCGTTATCGTAGATGCCGCGGAAGTTGAGAAAATATTCAACCATATCCCCGAGAACATTCGCAAACAACAGCGTTTGCATATTTATACCCGCGATGGAAAACGTGGTTACGGCGCAAGTCCAACAGGCGGCCTGGAGCTTTATTTTGACCAGCAGGTTCAAAGAATACCGCATGTGCTTAAGGATTTCAGCGAAAAGATGAAAGACAGAGGTTTTGACAAAAAATCCCATGAAATTTTTTTGATCACGGATGATGTTCAATCTCCTGCCGTGATTAACGAAATGCCGGGTATTATGTCCGTCTATGTTGGACCGGAAAAGGCAGCGGCAGTGCCGTCGCGCGTGATTGTGTCGGATTTTAAGGGAGCAGAGGGCGTGACCAGACTCATGAATATGTTGGCTGAGTCGGCGAAAGGGAAGTATGTTTGGTACACAATACCGATATGGAATAATCACTACTCTTTTGAAAACCTGCGGCGTTATTTGGATGATGAGACAACGTCCCTGTTCCAGGATGAGGTATTGCCGGACGCGGCCGAGAAATCCAACCTGTCTGATACGTTAGCGCACATTTATTCGGAATCAAACGCGTTACAGATTCTGGAGTCACACCCGCGCTTGAAATCCGTTTTTCAACGTGTACGGGAATTACGGGAAAATCTGGGTAGTGATAAAGAAAGACTGACGCAAGACGTGTATGACCTTTTGGTGGACGGCGATAGCTTTCTCGGCGAACTTACTCCGCGGGAGCAGAATGTTATTCTCACGGTGGCTGAGAGGCTTGACTGGGTAGAAAAAAGGGAATCCCTGCTCATTGACAACACTGCCGCCGTATATCCAAAAGTCAAAATTGTTTTCGGTAATGCACTGAAGTCCTTTGCCCTGTCTTCGATTCATGCCCTGGATTTGGCCTTGCGCGCGGGAGAATGGGAGGAAGCACGACTTCAGCTTAAACAGGCGCGTTTAGATTTTAAGCAGTACAGTGATTTTGTTTTAAACGATACGGGCAATGGACAACAGTCGCAGTGGATGGCTGATTGGGCCAAACAAATTATTAGCAATAAACAACGGGAAAAGGCGCTTTTGTTGGTTCCTTTGCTGGGACTGATGATGGCTCAACCTGCTGTCAACCGTAACAGTCTGCTGATTGCGCGTACTATTTTTAATTCCGCAGACGCGTATCTCAGAACCGCCGCCTCGCTCGGGGGCGTTTCGGATGAGGAAGTGATACAGGAAGTGCACAAGGAAATACGAAATGCCATACAATTCTTTTCAGAGAAAATCGATGAATTCAAAAGGTCGATTCTGATTGTAGAACCCGAGACTTTTTTTGAGAAAGTTTTTTATCTGTCGGGAATCCACACGCGTGCTCCTCCAAAGCTTGTACTGCAAATCCGGAGTGCTATTGAAGAGGCCCGAAAAGCGGCAGTGCGTCAGGCAGTTGATGAGGATACTGCGAGCGCTGAAACAGCGTTTACTGCGGCTTCTGAATTGGCTTCAGCGTATGCTGATATCCAAGAGAAAAAGGAAAGTGATTACAAAGAAGTACTGGATGCTTTTGATAAGGCCGCAAATATTTACGAGCGCGTTCTTATTGGATTAATCTACCCGGATACGATTTTGAGCCGGTATCACGAAATTTACAGAGCCAAAGAAGCGTTTATCGCCGCATCAGGCCGTCCTGACGACCGTCCGCATTTTATTATCACCGTTCCGACCGCTGACCGCCCGCACGCCCTTCGGAAGCTTTTGACCAGTATTTATGAGGAATTCGAAGCCTACCGTTACGGCGAAAAACATTTTGATCCCGAATTCAACCGGGAAATGTACACAAAAGTCACGATTGTTATTGTGGACGGTTCGGAACACCCTCAGAACGACGAAGATAGGGCAAAAAACGCGGAACTTAATAGTGCCTTGGCGGAGGAAATGAGGCTAAAAGGACTGCGAGTGTTTTATTGGTCTTCGGAGCAACAGAGAAGTTTTCTCACGGAAATGGTGGATGCGACAGGAGACCGCCATGTGACTGAATCTTTCGGAATGACTTACGGCGAGTTGACCGATCCGAAACGCCCCTTTGTAAAAAGTTCTTTTCCGTGGATTCGCAATATTTCCATGGCAATAGCTTCGCAGTATAACGACCCCGGGCAGAAAAATATTTATAGCTGGCTGGATGATGATGAAATGACTATGGGTGAGACTAAAAATGGCAACGACGAGATCATTTTGCGGCATTTGTATAATCATTTTGACCGCCGCGCCATGCTTGTTGCCGCGCATCCGAATGCGCAGGTTATCGGAGGCTATGTTGACGGCGATTCCGCGCTTCCTCCTTCAGCTTTTCTTTATACGCACACAAGAGACCTGGTGCATTTCCTGCAATCAGTTCGTGATGCAAAGCCTAATGCCGCGTATCGGCATCCCCTCGTGGATGTCAGGCGTTATTACGT
Organism: Candidatus Omnitrophus fodinae SCGC AAA011-A17; assembly: GCA_000405945.1. Taxonomy (GTDB): domain Bacteria; phylum Omnitrophota; class Omnitrophia; order Omnitrophales; family Omnitrophaceae; genus Omnitrophus; species Omnitrophus fodinae. Next base: position 9,261 of record ASOC01000040.1, on the reverse strand, counting down.
CACAGCCGACCAAGTGCGTGATCCCACTACCGCATGGACAGTTGACGGAAAGTCTCCGGAAGAAATTGGTGAGCCCTATGATTATATCAGGCGCGAAAACTCGGGCGCTGAAGTGAGCGATGTATTCAGAGATTATATCGGTGCCATCAATATGATTCTTTTTGGACAAAATATCACACGACCGAGTTTTTATAGGCCCGTTGACAGTGTTGAAAATCCGGGCGATTTGACCGGGTTGGAGAACAAATATCTAATCGGCAGTAATGAAGCTATTCAGTATCCGGTTAAACCGGCCCATCATTACGGCGGCGGCAATGCGATGATGACCAATGACATTATCATGGGTTCCATTCATTATGATTTGGGTCACGTTGCGGCCCGTTTGGAAGATATGTTGAACGGCCTCTTTATTGCGCATACCCAGGGTCCCGTTATTATCCGCAGCACAGCGATACCGGTTGTTCACCAGCGGGTTCAGGAGTACCGGCAATGGCTGGAAAAGGAAGGCGCCGGCATCCGGATAGCAAAGGACACAAAGCACGTGCTGCGAAGTCGTATTGTATTCAAAATTCTCGAACGATTGCTCGATAATTACGAAGTCGATTCTGTGGAAAAATTACGCGAGTCTATGGGCAGTATCACGCGCGAAGAGATTGAAAAACTTTATGATGAAATTGCGGGTCCGAGCGTCGAAGGTTTTCGCCAATTGGCTGACGAAATCGAAAAACTTCTGAACCAGGCTGAGACATTGCTTAATGATAAACAGGCCTGGTGGAATCAAGAGACGGATGCGCGATTCACTGGGCCTCAAAACCCATTGAACGAATTGAGGCTTTATATCGAAAATGTGCGCCAAAGCATCAGTCAGGCTTCCAACACTATTTTTAATCCTGATTTTAAACGCGGCACGCTGGACATGTTGATAAAAAGCCTGCATGGAGTGCCGAATCAAATGGACAATTGGACAAAACTCATACCGCATCTTTCGGCAAAGCGCGACGAGCGATGGCAGCAACAGGCGCAAAGTTTGGGCGTGGGCCATGAGGTCAGAATTGTCGGGGCTTCAAAAACCGGAAAAACCTTTCTGGCGGCCGAAGTCGCCAAAATGCTCAATGCGGTGGTGGTCAATGCCGGCGATTTTTACCGGCTCCTTTCATGGAGAGTTCTTGGCGAGGAACAGCGGCAGGGCACAGGGGAACAGACCTGGAATTCCGGCTCTTTGCAACCATTGATTGAGGATTTAAAGACAAATGTCGAATTCAGGACCGAACGTGTGTTTTACAAACAGAAGGATATCACTGATGCGCTTGAATCTACTGTTGTGAGGGAACGGACTCGCGGTGAGCACGGTGTTATGAAAATGCTTTCTGATGCAGATAGACCCTTAGTTCGAGCGGCTTTGAAACAATGGGGCAACGCGACGTTTGATGCGGTCAAAGCCAAATCCCTTTTGATTGTTACGGACAGGGCTGGTTCCAAATCAAGGCCTTTGCTGGCGACCATTCTATTGCAGGGAAGCCCGGAAGTGCGTGCTTTGAATGTTCTGGATTCGCACATGAAAGAAGGAAGGCCGATTGAATTTGCCGAAGCCTTGCAAATTGTTCAAGATGAGGATAAATCTGAAGCCATTCTCATCAATCCTGCGGATTACGAAAATGTTATCAGCATTGGTGAAGGAACCGAACGCCGGCCAGCTGAGGAAATCGTTGATCAGATCGTGGGGCATATTGAAGGTGCGTTGCGTGCCGCGGTCAGCGGGTCGTCTTTGGGGACATTCGAAACCCGGCTTGGCAAGTCAAAAAATATACAATCATGGGATGATGTTCTCGCCTTTGATGCGGCTATTCAGCCGGAAATAGATCAGATCACCCGGACGCATGGCACTCGTCAGGATATCATCGTGACATTGCCGTCAGCGGACCAGACCTTGAAAGGCGATGGGTCCGGACGGGAGAGATTCCGCAATTTGATTGCCGCTATTAAAGCCGGATTAAGAGTCTACGCGCCCGGCCGCAATGTGATTATTATGGCCATTGGCGTAGACGCGGAACCCAAAGATGCGGCAAGCACGCGTTTTCACCAGGCTTTCACGGAGTCTAAGGCGATTGTGGAAGCCGAGGGCGGCATAATGGTGAACATGAATGTCAAAAAACACAACCCCGCGCTCAGCGGTTTTTCGACCAAGAAATGGAAAACACGATTTGCCGCTAAATTGGCTCAAACCACCGGGGCGCATTGGATTAGTCTGGATTCGGATTTAAAAATCACGCCGGAATGGATTTCGCAATTCATGAATCCCATCATGCGGAAAAACGCGGATCTGGTATTTCCGGATTATATGCGGTTTTATCACAAAGACGACCAGGCTCATACGGATCATATTTTAGTTCCGGCAATCGCGGCCTTTTACCGCTCAGTCGTGCGTCAGCCCATTGGCGGTGAATTTGCGGTGAACAATCAGTTTATCGGCGAGATATTGAACGACAGAGGGCTGTGGTTTCATGAATACGCCTATGAAACGCATATTCTGGCATTGGCGTTGACGCAAAATCGAAGCGTTGAAGAAGCGTTCCTGGGTTATAAGGATCATGACGAAGTTCCTTTTGACAAAATCATGGCGCGATTGCCCAATGACACGCTTCCCAGTTTGTTCAACCGGCTGGCTCAGGACATTCCCGTTCTTGCCTCAACCGGCGCCTTGTTTCATTCAAGAATAAAAATGGTCGGGGCCGGAATACCGCCCGGAACAGTTCTTCCGCCTGTCCATAGCGTCATTGGTTTCGATGCGGCTTATCGCGAGCAATTGGTCAACCGTTTTATCGACGCGCTCCGCAATCGGCCCGCTTACCGTATTTTCGCGCAACTGCTGCCGACCGATGTTTTTGACCGCGTCAGGAAGAGCGCGAGGGAAGGTCCGGATTTGACGCATTTTATCCGTGATTATGCCGAAAGCTTTCTTGCATTCATGATCGGCTATTACCGCGCTTCGACAGACGAAGATAGGCGGGAGATTCTTAACGCCGCTGTGCCGCTTCTTGAGGGCTATATCATTAATTTCCCGGCCTTTGTCGAATCCAGGGGAAATACGTTTGAAGTTTATGAGGATTTGATCCGCAGGGAGATTCCGTCGATTTTTGACAATCTTTTGCGGACAAAATATTTGGGTACTCTTCTCGTCGTTCTTAAATATCCGGGCATTTATAAGTCGTCGACGGAGAGCCCCTTGGATTTGCTGACGCGATTTGCGGAGGTGCAATTTGTGGGCGGGCCCGATGAGGTGTTTAATGTAGGCGATGATGTTCAAATCGGAAGAAATTCAGTTATTTTTGGCAACACAGTGATTGTGGCCGGCACGGTGCTTCCGGAGCGTACGGTTCTTCATTCCGGCAATATGGCTTATCAGGATCCAGCCACAGGGCGGCTGGAAATTGGGCCTTATGTGGATGAAGTGCGTGAGGACGAGCGGTTTACGGGTATTGTTGCCTTGAAATCAGTGGCTGACCGGATTGGCATGAAATATGTTTTGCCTGTAACCGCGGAAAGTTTGGGTGATGAATTAAACGTTTTGAGAGATCCCGCTTTGATGGAATTTGCGATAGCCCGTTATGAAACCCATTGGAAACGTTACGGCCTGCCCGATCAATGGATAAGGCCGATGTTTGAATTGATCAGGCAGAATATCGACCATCCGGATGAGGCTGTACGGGTTGTTCAAAATCAATTTCCGGGATTATTTGAAGAAGGCTCCGAGTACCGCCGTAATTTGCCGGTTTATGGAAATGCGAGAATCAATCATCTGGTTGAGAATATAAGACTTTATCTCAAGGGAACGGTTGTGGTTGATTTGGGAGGGGCAAGCCCTTATATCATGGATGCTTTGGTCAAAGCTGAGCCGGCGATTGAGCAGGCCTATGTGACTGACCTTCATCCTTATAAAAAAGAACCTGAAAGCCCTAAAGTTCAATTTATCGTTCAGGAAAATCCGGAGTCGACGCCGCTCAAGCCCAATTCAGTGGATACGGTTCTCATGCAATTGACCCTGCATCACATGGAACCGGCTGTGCGTGAAAAGATTCTCCAGCATGTCAGAGATATTGTCAGACCGGGCGGCCGCATTATTGTCGTGGAGGACACCTATCCCGAAGATAACGCGGCTTATATGGCAAACACGGATGCCATGCAGCAGCAATTTTTAAATTATCCGAATGAAACCAAAGTTCAGCTGATAAAGTTTTTTGACTGGTTCGGGAATAGAATCCGCAGAAAAGGGGCCTATGTTCCACTTCCGTATAATTTTGAATCAATGGAACGTTGGCAGCAGATTTTCACGGATTTGGGATACAGGGTGGTAAAGTCCGAGTTCACGGATTATCAGGGCGACAGTCCGGATCTGAAACCGACCAAAGCCATGTTTGTGCTTGAAAATGTCAAACCCGAAGTCGAACAAGAAGCTACAGCCGAAAGCCTTGGAGTTGATATTAACCGTGTGAATCCGCTTGAGGTTTTGGCTGATGCGCGGCTACGGGATTTTCTTATTCGCCGGCTGGAAGATAAATGGAATGCGTTTAATCTGCCTTCGGATTGGATACGCCCCATCATTGAAATAGCCAATGAAAACAGGGGCAATTCCGAAGAAGCGGTAAGGCTTATCCATGAAAGGTTTCCGGGATTTTTCGATAAAGCCTCCTCGTATAAACGAAATGTACCGGCCTATGGCAGGGCACGGCGTCAGCATGTGATTGATCAGACCATGACTTATATCAAGGGGCCGGTGGTGGCGGATATCGGAGGCGGCAGCACGGACCTTATGGATGCTATTCTTGCCGCTCATCCTGATATTGAAGAAGGAATCACGACGGATATTGTGCCTTCCGAAAAACTCCCTAAAAATCCCAAGGTCCGGTTTATTCATCAACCCGAATTTGACAGAACTCCTTTGCTGCCCGAGTCCGTGGACACGGTTATTATGCAACTGACACTGCACCATATGGATAGATCGGTGCGCGAGAGAATGCTTGCGCATGCGAAACAAATTTTAAGACCGGGCGGAAGGCTGATTGTGATTGAAGACACGTATCCTGAAAATACCGAGGATTTTCAAATCCCTGCTGACTGCAACCCGGCTTGCTATTGGATTGGCGGATAATTCCGTGACCCATTCGTTAATCTGTCCTGTCAAGGCGGTAGCCAAAGCATCGGCCATGGCAGGAAACAACTGAGCCAGAGCAGGATTACCCTGAATCTCGGCGTTGACCGCAGCTTGAATTCCGCTAACCAATTCCACCAGCGCTTCTTCTCCCAACACAGCGTTGCGGTTGGCAAGGTTTCCGGGTAATTGACGGGCATACACCTGATCGTCTACCAGCTTGATAATACTTGCGATTTTAGAAACATCAAAAATGGTTTTGCGGGTTTCAAGAATCGATTCATGGTACTTGGTGTTTCCTTCGGCTTCCAGCTTCACATGGGGCGTAACAATCACGTAACCCGTATTTTGTTCCTTTAATAGGCTAGCCATTCCGTCGGTGTGAAATCCACCGCAGACAATCGCGATTTGGTTGGCACCGGCAGACTTCATAAGAGACAAACCGTTTTTGACCATGCTTTGATCGCGCAGCAAAGTGCCTTCGTAAAATTTCATGGCAAGGTCATAAAAAACTTTTAATTTGCTCCAATCCTCAACACTGCCCACGAGCGACACATTCTTTTTATCCCGGCCATCCGAACGCTGTGCAACAGCCTCCATCCGTTTCCGTAAATTGAGAGGTTCGATATTGGAGGGATTCTTAACGATTTTTTCATACTCGGGCCGCGTCAATTCACCGCGCACCAGTTTATGAATGATTTCAATTTCGCGGCCAAGGGACACAATCTCTTTTTCCTCGGCTGTTGCGGCATAACGATCATAGAGCAGGCCCACCAATTGCTCAATCTCCTCGGAAAGCCCCTCCTGCTGAATCTCTTCCTGAAGTATCAGGACACTGGCCCATCTCCTGAAATTTTCATAAATCGCAAAGTTCATTTGGGCATCGCGGCCGTATTGATAAATTTTTTCAAAATATTCATCGAAAGATTTGTACTTTGAGCGGTCTATTTCATGAGATTTCCCCGGGGTTACAGTCTCAAGAATGGATATTGTCTGTTCAGCGTCGGCTGCGAGCTTATCAAGTTTGCCCCTCAATTCCTTGACGAACAAATCTTTTTCCTGGGTGATTTTTTTCAAATCGAGCTTCTTTTCGGTTTCCATAAGATACGAGAGCCGGGCAAAAAAAGGATACTTAACCTGATTCTCAATGGCATTGAAATCCAGCTTCAAATCCTCACCGGCCTTCTTATGCAGAAAGCTTATGGAAGAAAAAATATTATCTTTTCCCTTGGTAATTTTTCTGTCGAATTGAAGAAGGCTGGAATTGTAAAATTTCCCTTTCAAATTTTGTATAGATCCGTCCAGGTTTTTCATCAATCCAGTGACTTCAGACTGGCGCTTGATCAGATTCCGGTACGCCAAAATATTGTCACGGTACAATCCTGAGTCTTCAATACCGGCCAGTTTCACATTCCCCGCTGTGTTTTCAACCGCAAACCATTCGACGCCTGACAATTCACCGCTTTTCACAAGTCTTTCGGCGATCCGGTTATTTTTCCCTTTGTCTTTGAAAAATTTGAGCACATTCGGCTCCAAAGGTGAAATCGCGCCTTCCACGCCAACTACTTTGAGCCCGTATTCTTTGGTCAAATAGGTCAAAATCTCCTTGATGCTTTTTTGGGCTTCAAAATTCGCGTGTGCATCTTGTATATAAATGAAGAAGGGTTTATCTGATTTTTGCTGCTTGGATGCTATATGAAAATCACGGATCGTACCAATGTCTGCCGGTATGGAAATCGGAAGTTCCGACGGATTGATTTCTGCGGCCATGGTCGCAAATGAAAACTGCGCAAGGGCTGAATTAGGGATGACAAGGGATACTGCAAGGATGGTGGCAATGAGTTTCTTACATAATGTTGTTGTTGTCATTATGAATTCAGCCTCCCTTTGTTTTTTAACAACATAAAATAAGTTTATCATTGCTCTATATGTGTGTCAAACTTTATTTTAGTCATTTATAAATACTTAATTATCATTTTTAAAATCATCTATAACCTAATATAATTAAACGACTTACATAGTTTAATTACGCTGCTCTTAAGACCTGCTGACGCGCCGCAGCCTCGGCTGCAATGCTTTGAACCAAGGCTTCGAGGTTGAATACAAACTCATAGGTCTTTCCATCTGTACGGTAACTCACAACATCGTCACCTATCTGATGCAGCAGCACACCCATCTCCGAACCGTCTGTTTTCGCGATACGGAGCATCACATCATAAGCCTTTTTAACAACAGGCGCGTTCGTCACATAACCGCTGGCATTAAATTCAAACTGCAAGGCGGCATTCAATTTCTCATCTTTCACGCCAAGCTTGATTCTGTCTGACAAATTCACAACCGTTCTGAATTTCTCGACAGGATATTTTTCCGCGATCTTGTTCACAACCGCGGCGCTCAATTTACCGTCTTCAAACCGGACAAAGGAAATCTTTTGTTTATCTTTGGCGCTCAATCCGGCAAATTCAGCCTGTGTTACGGCTTTTATGCCCGCAAGCGAGACTTCATCATGATAAAGAACCGCGAGGCTCTCAACATTCTTGACGAGCGCAATCAATTCGTCCTGAGTTGCGGGCAGGCCGGCAACATCCGTGATAAAGGCCACAGGCTTGGCCTGGCCGAGAGATGCCGCAGCCTGGCGCACTTTAAGCGCTTCGTTGCGCGCAACAAGCAGCGAGTAGAAACTCATCAACTGCCGGACGTTATTTTGGGCACCGTAAATTCTGCCATTTACGGCATCTCCCTGGGCGTAACCTTCAAGCGAAGCGAATGTGGGCTTGAATTTCTGCAGAATCTTGAGATCATCCCAGGTGAAAGGACGAATGCTGAAATCCCGAGATTGAACGCGATGCAGCTGGCTTTCCGGTGCCACAAAGAGTCTGAAGTTCACGTCTTTACCCGCGAAGCGGCCATCAGCCTCCATAGCAAGCTGCATAGCGGCGTACATTAAGAGCGACTGGCCACCCATTCTAGCCGTATCGAGAGCGAAAAATCCTTTTCTGTCAGCAAGATACTGGCCGGCCAGGGACTTCCCTATTTCGGCAATTCTAGCGGCAAATGTGTTCGCATCGATTTCCGCGGTCAAAATAGTATCGAGTTCATTGTAATGCTGCGGCAGATTGGTAACCTGCTGGCCGGCGGCGATATTCGCTCTAATCTGCGCTTGAATAGCGCGATTCGCCAATTCCGCGCGCAACGCGTCCATAAATGTTTGTTCAAAAGGCCGGTGTTCGGCGACCGAGGCCGCTATGCTTCTGCTCACAAGCTGTCTTAACACAAGGTAGACGATTCCGTTTTCGGCATAGGAGCCAATGCGCTTATCTTGAGACCTGGCCACGCGTATTTCTTCAGTATGCGCGAAGAAAAACGCGGCTTCTTCCCTGGTCAGGAAGTCTCTGCGCCCTATATGACTCCATTCCGACTCATCGGAACGTCCGCGCATAATGTCATAGACGAGCTTGAAGATCACAAAATCGCTTCCGAGGAACACAGGTTTTTCAACGCCTTCGCGGCTCAATTCCTGCATAGCGTGTGCAATGCTTTGGGCCCCTTGTTCGAAGGTGGTCCGGTATTTGGTCATATGGCCGGCAACTTCATTCAAATCAGCAGGGGTTGCGTCCATTTTAGCGGCCATCGCACCCATCAACTTCTCGATCTGCTCAGGTGTCAACAATTGGTCAGCCTGCGAAAAAGCGGCGAAAACATCGGTCATCAGTTTCTGATAACCGGCTGTGGTTTCAATACCCCGCGTTTCAACACCGGCGATATGCGTCAAAAGAGCTTCATGCGGATCTGGTTTGTACGACAAAGCGGCTGTCAGGCGTTGAACCAGCTGTTCCTGTTCCGCCCCGAGGCTACCCGCCTTTTGAAGAATAAACATCGCCTTATTCGGTTTCATGTCCGGCCGGTTGGTTTGATACCCGGTGAATTCCGTTTTAACGAGATTCAATTCCATGCCCTGGAAAATTTTCTGCCAGGCTTCAATGGATTCATAGGTGTAATTGAGAGGGATACTGGCATCCCTTCTTCCAATGCGGTTGCCGAACCAATCCAGAAATTTAATCAATCGCAGTTTCTCATCCGGCGTGTATGAAACAAATTCCTGAGTAACCGTGTCA
>ASOC01000039.1 GCA_000405945.1 Candidatus Omnitrophus fodinae SCGC AAA011-A17 | reverse complement strand
CCGCGCCCATGCGCGATTACCGCTACCATCTTAAGACCTTGGCCGGTCTCGTGGATGAGAGGACGAGGCTTATTTTCATCGCCAATCCCAACAATCCCACCGGCACTTACATCCGGAGAGATGAATTGAATGATTTTCTGGACCAAATCCCTTCGAATGTGATTGTTTGCCTGGATGAGGCTTATATCGATTTTGTGGACGCGCAGGATTTCCCTGACGGCATGTTTTATGTTAAACTTGACAAACCCAATGTCATTGTCCTGAGGACTTTTTCCAAGGCTTACGGGTTGGCGGGATTAAGGCTGGGATTCGGCGCGGCCTGCCCTGAACTTATTCAGTATCTGCATAAGGTTAGGCAGCCGTTCAACGTGAACAGCATGGCGCAATGGGCCGGCGCGGCCGCTTTGGATGACACGGAGTATTTGAAGAAAACCCGCGCGCTGGCGCTGGAGGGAAGGCAATATTTTTATAATAAATTCCAGAAATTAGGCCTCGACTATGTGCCCAGTCAGGCCAATTTTGTGCTGGTCAATGTCGGTCATGACGCCGAAATCGTGTTTCGCGCTATGCTGAAGCGCGGAGTGATTGTGAGATCGATGAAGCCTTACGGATTGAATGAGCATATCCGCGTCACGGTTGGCTTGCCGCGGGAGAACCGGGTGTTTATCCGGGAACTCGGCAAGTTGGTGAAAAAAATACGCAAGGGCAAAAGTATTGAATGAATGTTCTGAAAAGGAGAGTCCGTTCATGATTATCGTGATGAAACAGAGCGCAACGCCGGAAGAAGTAAACCATGTGGTGGAAAAAATCAAACAGCTGGGACTGCAGCCCAATGTTTCAAAAGGAGTGGAACGCACCGTGATCGGTGTGATCGGCGACGAGGATAAAATCCGTATCCAGCCTCTGGAGGTCTATCCGGGCGTCGAAAAAGTCATGCCCGTGACCAAACCTTTTAAACTGGTGAGCCGCGAATTTCACCCCCATGACACGGTTTTTGAGATGTCGGACGGCACCAAGGTGGGCGACAAGAAAATTATTGTCATGGCCGGTCCGTGTTCCGTCGAAAGTCAAAAAATGCTTCTTGAGATTGGCAAGGAAGTCAAAAAGGCCGGGGCTACTTTTTTACGCGGCGGCGCTTTCAAACCGCGGACATCCCCCTACAGTTTCCAGGGGCTGGGGGAAGAGGGGCTCAAAATGCTGCGCGACACGGCGGACCAGCTTAAGATGCAGATTGTGACGGAAGTTATGGACACGAGGACCGTGGAGCTTGTGGCCCAATATTCCGACATGCTCCAGATCGGCGCCCGCAATATGCAGAACTTTGATCTTTTGAAAGAATGCGGCATGATGAAAAAGCCAGTTCTCTTAAAGCGCGGGTTGAGCGCCACCGTCACGGAGCTTTTGCTTTCCGCCGAGTACATTCTTTCAAAGGGGAATTTCAAGGTTGTGCTTTGCGAACGCGGCATTCGCACCTTTGAAACGTCGACGCGCAACACCGTGGATATCAATGCCATCCCGGTGATCAAGGAGCAAACCCATTTGCCGGTTATTTTGGATCCTTCCCATGGAACCGGTTACTATCAGTACGTCAAACCGATCGCGAAGGCTGCCATCGCCGCGGGAGCTGACGGGTTGATGATCGAGGTTCACAACAATCCTGAAGAAGCCGTGAGCGACGGCCCGCAATCCCTGCTCCCTAAAAAGTTTCATATTCTGATGAAAGAACTCAAACCGGTTTGCCACGCCGTGGGCCGCGAACTTTGACCGTATCGCCCATGCCTTTCCGGAAAATTGCCATCATCGGTCTCGGGCTAATCGGCGGTTCGCTTGGACTCGTTCTGAAAAGACGTTTTCGCGGAATCGAAGTCATGGGCGTGAGCCGGTCATCAGCCAAAATCAGATTGGCGGTGCACAGGAAAATCATTGACTGGGGAAGCACGAACCCGGATAAAATCCTTTCGCTTGCCGATTTGATTATTATTTGCACACCGGTATCTTCCATTCCATCTTGGATAGACAAAGCGGAACGATTCGCGAAACCGGGCGCGCTGGTGACAGATGTGGGAAGTACCAAGGGCGCCTTGATTCGCTGGGCCGAGAGAAAAAGGTTTGCTAATATCCGTTTTGTCGGTTCTCATCCCATGGCGGGGTCTCACCAGTCGGGGATGGAGTACGCGCAAGAGAATCTTTTTGATGGATCTCTGACCTTTGTGACGAGCACTTCTAAGACTGATCCGTCGGCGCGTAAAAAAATCGCGGCCTTTTGGGAAAGAATTTCAAAAAAAATATGTGTTTTATCTCCCGCGGTTCATGACAAAATCGTTTCCGAGATAAGTCATGCCCCCCATGCTTTGGCAGCTCTCATGGTGCTTACCGCCTCCCGTTCTTCGTTGCCTTTCGCTGCATCCGGTTTTCTGGACACAACTCGCGTGGCTCAGGGGGATCCGGGATTATGGAGAGATATTTTTGAAGCTAACCGGCATTTTGTGCTAAGAAATTTGAAGGAAAAAAAGCATCATCTTGATCGCTTTATCCGTTTTTTGGCGAAAAATGACACGCAATCCGTCTACCGTTGGCTTCAAAAAGCCTCGCTTACGCGCAGCCGCCTGGGACATTCAATTCAAAACTAATTCTGCTTTCGTCAACTCCCCCTGAAAAAATAGAATGTAACTTATTATACTACATTGAGTTATGTGAATAATTTTAAAAGTAATTAAGTCTTTAAAACCTTTTAGATTATTGATATAATTCAGTCACTGTTTTCCAAAGGAAGACAGTCCCCGGCCGGGTTGAATTGAGCCGCGATTTTTTCCCACGTTTTTTTTCCAAGTCGCAGTATCAAGCAGCAGGTCATTTGCCAGCTGGGGCTATTTCAGCTAGAAGGAGGATCTAACAAAGATCATGATTCTTGAGGCAAAGGAAAAACTAACCAGTTCAAAAAAAATCAAGGAAGAGGCGGTAAGTGAGGTGACGACCCCTCTGGATTTCGACAAGTTGTATGATGAGACCATCAAGCGGTTTACGGAAGGTCAGATCGTTAAAGGTAAAGTAGTCGCGATATGGGCCAAGGAGGCCTTGATCGACATAGGCTACAAATCCGAAGGCCTATTGAGTCTCGAGGAGTTTCAGGATCCTTCTTCTCTGAAAGTCGGCGATGAAATTGAAGTGCTTTTTGAGTCTCTGGAAGACGAGCAGGGCATGGTGGTGGTGTCCAAGCGTAAGGCGGACCGGCTGAAATGCTGGAACCAAATTCTGGCCGATGCCACGGAAGGCAGCGTCATCGAAGGAAGAATTTTTAAGCGTGTGCCGGGCGGTTTTATGGTGGATATCGGCATGGAGGCTTTTCTTCCCGCCTCTCTTGTAGATTTAAAGCCCACAAAAAATTTGGATCAATTCATCGGGCTGGTGTCAAAATTCAAGATTGTGAAGATCAATCCCAAGCGGAGAAATATCGTGCTTTCCCGCAAGGATTATCTGGAAACGGAAAAGGACGCGCTCCGCACCAAGAAATTGAGCGAGCTTCAGCAGGGGCAGGTGCTCAGGGGCCGGGTGAAGAATGTCACGGATTTCGGCGCTTTCATTGATCTGGGCGGCGTTGACGGACTTCTTCATATCACGGACATGAGCTGGGGAAGAATCAAACACCCCTCCGAGATTTTGAATATCGGCGATGAGCTCAATGTTATGGTGATCGGTTACGCGCAGGATACGCAGAGAATTTCATTGGGCCTTAAGCAAATCAGCCAGGACCCTTGGAATGAAGCGGACAAGAAGTACACCGTCAATTCCAAAGTGAAAGGCAAAGTCGTGAATATCCTTCCGTATGGCGCTTTTGTTGAACTGGAGAAGGGCATTGAAGGATTGGTTCACGTGAGCGAGCTTTCGTGGACCAAACGGGTGAGCCACCCCACGGAAGTGGTGAATCTCGGGGATGAAGTGGAAGCTATTGTGCTCAGTTTGGATAAAAACGAGCGTAAAATTGCTCTTGGTATTAAGCAGCTCGAGAACAATCCCTGGCTTCAGGTCGAGGACAAATACCCCGTCGGCAGCGTGGTGAACGGCAAGGTGAAAAACATCACGGATTACGGCGTGTTTGTCGAAATCGAGCCGGGCATAGGCGGACTGGTTCATATTTCCGATATCTCTTGGACGAAGAGGGTTAATCATCCCTCGGATATTTTCAAAAAGGGAGACACGGTGACCGCCCGCGTGCTTTCGATTGACACGAACGCCAAGAAAATTTCTCTCGGGTTGAAACAGCTCGAAGAGGATCCATGGAAGGAATTCACCAAGGACATCAAATTGGGTTCCGTGCTTAACGGCAAGGTCACCAAGGTGGTGAATTTTGGCGTGTTTGTAGAGCTTTCGGAAGGACTTGAAGGGTTGGTCCATGTCTCCGAAATTCCTGAACGGGAGGACATCAAGTTTCCCGATTCTTTTCAGGCAGGCGATGAAATGAAAGTGAAAGTTTTGCGGGTCGATGATGGAAACCGCAAAATCGCTCTTTCGCTCAAAGTAAAATAACCTTTTGAGCCCTCGCTGAGTTTACCAAGGTCAGACGAGGGTTCGCCCCACACTTGGAAAACTTTTAGTTTTCCAAACGCGGGGTTCCTTTATTTTTCTGGCCCATCTTTCATAAGGATTTCTGAGAGATGGGCTTTTTATTGAGGGTTATGCCGCATCTTGATATCCGCGATGAAATCAAGGTTTTTGAAGAGGGCGTGGTGGATCTTATTTCCCGCGACGAGCTGGAAAAGAAGATTGTCCTCTCCCGGAAAAACCAAAAACCCCTCCGCATCAAGTACGGCGCTGACCCTTCCTCTCCTGATCTTCATCTGGGGCATACTGTCCCTTTAAGAAAGCTCCGCGCGCTTCAGGAACTCGGCCACCGCATCATTTTTCTGGTGGGTGATTTCACGGCCCGTATAGGCGATCCCTCCCAGCAATCGGAAACGCGGCGCATGCTCACGGAAATGGAAGTCAAGGTCAATGCCGAGACTTATCAAAAGCAGGTTTTTAAAATCCTCGATTCTTCCCGGACCGAAGTTGTTTACAACGCGGACTGGCTCGCCAAGCTCACACCCGCTGATTTTTTGACGCTAACGGCAAAATACACGGTGGCACGGCTTCTGGAAAGGGATGATTTCAAGAAACGTTTTGAGTCGAAACAGCCCATAGTTCTGCTCGAATTTTTATACCCGCTGCTTCAGGGGTATGACTCCGTGGTGCTTCGCTCTGATGTGGAATTGGGAGGGACGGATCAGAAATTCAATCTTTTGGTGGGCCGCGAACTCCAGCGGGACTATGGGCAGGAGCCGCAAATCGTCATCACTCTCCCGATTCTGGAAGGAACGGACGGTATCCGGAAGATGTCAAAGAGTCTGGGCAATGCCATTGGCGTCAGAGAACCGGCCAAAGACATGTTCGGGAAAGTCATGTCCATTCCGGACGCGCTGATGTTCCCGTATTTTTCTTACTTTACCCGCGTGGTTGCCTCCGAAATTTCGGCCATGCGGAAAGCCCATGAAAAGGGAGAAGCTCATCCCCGCGATCTCAAGGTGAGGCTTGCCAAGGAAATTGTTACTTTATATCATAGCCGGGAGACGGCCGAAAAAGCCGCGGCTGAGTTTGATAAGATTTTCCGCGGAGGCGGTATGCCGGATGAAATCCAGGAAGTCGCGATCGATAGCGGCAAACTGATTGGCGGGAAAATGGATATTCTGACCCTTCTTCAGGAATCCGGGCTCACGGCCACCAAGTCGGAAGCCAGGCGGCTGATTCAGCAGGGAGGCGTTAAAATCAACCAGAAGAAAATCGAGAACGAAAAAGAACAGGTCTCGCTTGGGCGTGAAGACCTGGTGGTTCAATGCGGCAAACGCCGGTTTGCCAAAGTCCGGGTGCGTTCATGATTCAGGTTGAAAATTTGACCAAGCGTTTCGGCAAAAGAAAGGCTGTGGATGGCCTTTCTTTTGAGGTGCGGGAGGGTGAAATTCTGGGCCTTCTCGGACCGAACGGCGCGGGCAAAACCACGACCATGCGGATATTGACCGGGTATCTTTCGCCGACCGAAGGCCGGGTCCAAATAAACGGGATTGACGTGACCAAGGAATCCGTAAAGGCGCGTTCTTTGCTGGGCTATTTGCCCGAGGATGTGCCTTTGTACTGGGACATGACAGCCGAAGATTTTCTTCGCTTTGTCTCGAAGCTCAAAGGGATCCCTAAATCTTTAAGACCTAAGGCGTTGGAAGAAGTTACTGAACTTTGCAAGATTCACGAGGTGCGCAAGCGCCTGATCGGTAAATTGTCCAAAGGGTTCCGGCAAAGAGTGGGGCTGGCGCAGGCACTGTTGGGCTCTCCGAAAGTTATCATTCTGGATGAACCCACGAACGGTCTTGACCCGAAACAAATCAACGAAATCCGCGAATTGATTAAAAGTTTAAAGGGAAAACAGACGGTTTTGCTTTCCACGCATATCCTTCCCGAAGTGAGCGCGGTTGCCGACAGGGTTCTTATTATCAACGAAGGGAAACTCGTGGCGCAGGGGACTCCGGAAGAATTGGGCGAGCGGCTTCGCACCGGCCAGGAAATTCTAATCACCGTGCAGGGAGATATCAAAATCGTGAAACCGGCCATTCACCGTATTCCGGGCGTTATCAGCGTGGAAAAAGTTGAAACGTGCGGCCCTTCGGTGGAGGTTTACAAGGTTTTCTGTGACAAAGGACAGGATATGCGCGGTTTTGTGGCGCGGATGCTCGTGGACTCGGGTTTTGAATTGCTTGAGCTTAAAAGCGCGGCCATGAGCCTTGAAGATATTTTTCTGAAACTTGTGACCAAGGAGGAGGCGCCCCAGCCGGACACGGCTGTTTTGTCAGCGCCGGAAATTTAAATGTCCAATATCGCTACCATTTTGCTCAAGGACGTGAAATCGTATTTTTCGTCCATGACGGCCTATGTGCTGACGACGATTTTTCTAATTCTCTCGGGATTTTTCTTTTCTTCCGCGGTGAGTTATTTCAGTTTTTATTCGTTTCAGCTTTCGAGCCAGCCTTACCTTGCCCAGCAGGGCCTTAATCTCACCGAGGCCGTGGTCGGCAATCTCTTTTTCAATATGAGCGTCATCCTGCTTCTTATGATGCCCATCATCACCATGAGAACGCTGGCTGAAGAGCAAAAGCAGGGCACTTTTGAGCTTCTTATGACTTATCCGGTGAATGAATCGGAAATCGTTTTAGGAAAATTCCTGTCCACTTTTATTGTTTTCATCATCATGCTGCTTCCGACAATCGCGCATTTGCTTTTGCTTAAAGCCGTGGGCGGCAATTTTGAATGGGGTGTCGTGGCGACAAGCTATTTTGGGGTCATCCTCCTGGGAACGGCATTTCTTTCCATCGGTATTTTTGCTTCTTCACTGACCGAGAATCAAATCGTTAGCGCTGTGATCGCCTTCGGTTTTCTTTTGATTCTTTGGATGATTGCCTGGTTGAACGAATTTTTGCCGCCCGAGACTTCAGCCTGGGCCAATGATTTTTCGTTGATACGGCATTTAGAGGAATTTCTCAAGGGCATTGTGGAGTTGAAACATGTGGCTTATTACGCTCTCTTTTCGGTGTTTTTTCTTTTTCTAACGATTTGGCGTCTTGAGTCGCGGAGATGGGTGAGATGAACCGTTCAGTGTTTTCGCGCCTTAATTTTTGGCTTCTTGGCCTGCTTCTTTTCTGCTTTGTCTCGCTCATCTACATCGCGGTGGGCAAATATGATTTAAGATGGGATTTTACCAAAGACCGGGTTTACACGCTTTCCCCAAAAACCGTGGAAGTGTTGAAAAGTCTGGGCAAAGAACCTGTGACGGTTAGGGCTTTTTTCAAAAATGACCAGCCTGGCAAAGAAGAAATCAGAGAATTTCTCACCGTTTACGCACACGACTGTCCCGCGCTCAAGTATGAATTCGTAGATCCTGACCGCAATCCCGGCGAGGCCAAGCGCTATGGCGTTGATGAGTACGGGACTGTCATTGTTGAGAGGGGAAAAAAAAGAGAGCGCTTCAAGGAAATAAGCGAGGAAGCTTTTACCAATGCTCTTTTGAAGCTCGGACAATCAAAGTCTCGCACGGTTTGTTTCACGGAAGGACATGGGGAGAAACTTATAACCAGTGATAAAGAAAAGGGTTATAAGAATTTTACAACCCGGCTCGAATCGGAAAATTACACCATCAAACACCTGCTTCTTTCAAGAGACCCTATTCCCGCGGAAACGGATCTTTTAGTCATAGCCGGTCCGGTCACTGATTTTCTTCCCGAGGAAATGGACGCCGTGAAGCAATACGCGGACAATGGCGGCAAATTACTCGTTCTCTTAGACCCTTTGGAAGTACGATTTGACCATTTGGAGGACTGGCTTAACACGTACGGCGTTTCCTTGGGCGCAAGCGTGGTGGTTGACAAATTAAGCCGTGTTTTCGGGGCCGATTATCTCATTCCTATCGTAACGCAATACGGACGCCATCCCATCACGGAAAAATTCACCGCAGCTTCGTTTTTGCCGATTGCAAGAACCGTCACGGGCGACCGCGATATTCCCAAAGGTTTTCATATTACGGAACTTGCCTTTACCAGTCCCGGAAGCTGGGCGGAAAAAGACTGGAAGCAGGTGAATGAGGGCAAAGTGAGTTTAGACGAAGGAGAGGCTCAGGGACCGCTGTCTTTGGCCGTGGCCATTGAAAAAGAGCAATCCCCATTCCGGCTGGTTGTGTTCGGTGATTCTGATTTCGCGGACAACGCGCACTT
This sequence comes from Candidatus Omnitrophus fodinae SCGC AAA011-A17, assembly GCA_000405945.1. Lineage (GTDB taxonomy): Bacteria > Omnitrophota > Omnitrophia > Omnitrophales > Omnitrophaceae > Omnitrophus > Omnitrophus fodinae. Next base: position 10,663 of record ASOC01000039.1, on the reverse strand, counting down.
TTATCTGTCGGGCAATACGGACCTGGCCCTGAACACCGTGGCCTGGCTTTCGGGCGATGAGAAGCTGGTGACCATACGCCCCAAGGAGCGTGCTTCCACGCCGCTCATGCTGACAGACCGTCAGCAAAAATTGATTTTTGCCATTCCAATTTTTGCCCTGCCTATCCTGTCTATTGGCTCCGGTTTGGGGGTTTTCCTCTTCCGCAAAAAATACGCCTGAGTTATGTGGAATTTTAAGCGTATCGCTTTATTGACGGCCGCAATTTTGGCGCTGGGTTTTTATATTTACTATTCCGACCGCGCGTCCCATGAGCGAGCCGAAAGCCGCATCCAATCAAAAAAAATCCTTCAGCTTCCTGATAAAAATAAAATCATATCTCTACTTATTGAAAACAAGAGTAAGGGTCCGGTTGAGATTTCAAAGCAAAACAACCGCTGGTGGATCGTGAAGCCTTTCCGGTATGAGGCGGAGGATTTGGTGGTGGACGGGCTTTTGTCGGCGCTTACCCTGACAACGTGGGAACGCAGTTTTCCGGCCCGCGAGGTCAACACGGAGGAGATGGGACTTTGGAACCCGGAACAGAAAATCACCGTGACCCTTCGCACGGAATCGGGGCTTGAAAAAAGGAGGCTTTTGATAGGCCGGGACGCGCCTATGGGAAAATTTGTCTACGCCCGCTGGGAAGAATCGGGGGATATTTACATGCTGTATGAACAGTTCGCGAAGTCCTTTGACAAGTCGGTTTACGCCCTGCGGAAAAAACGGATTTTTGAAATAGCCGCGGATGAGGTTTCTAAGGTGCGGGTTTCTCTTGAAGGCAGGAATTTTGCGCTGGTTAAACGTGACGGAAAGTGGGAGGCGGAGGCCAAAGAAACGGCTATTGACCCGGTGAAGGCGGAAACTTTTTTTTCGGATCTGGCCGGGTTTTATGCCAAGGAATTTCTGGACGGGATAGATCCTCAAAATCCAGATCTTGGACTGGCGGAGCGGAAACACTCGGTCGGGCTGACCCGGAAGGATAACTCGGAGATTGTTCTCTGGATCGGAAAGGAAAACAAGGAAAAAGGGGCGTTTTACGGCTTAAAAGAAGGTGAGCATACCGTGGTTTTGATTCCGGAAACCAAAATCTGGGAAATGCCGCGGAGCTTAAAGTTTTTCGAAAAAAAGGAAGAATCAGCTAAGAAGCCTGAATTTGATAAGGTGAAGGTTGAAAAAGAAAAAAAATCCGTGGAAGCGGTTAGGATAGACGGCAAGTGGCGTTTAGAATCCGGCAATAAGGAACAGGAAAGTGTTGTTAATCAGGCGGTGAATGAATTGATAGGGTATCTTCAAAATGCGGATTTTGGAGATCCCGATCCTGCCATAAAAGAACCGCCTCTTACCCCTGAGGTTGTTTACGTGAAGCTCGTCACGCCCGGCAAAATATCGTGGGAATATACTTTTTACAAGAAAGACAATACAATTGTAGGCCAAATAGCTTCTCAGCCGGGCTATTCGCGTTTGGACGAGAGTGTGTGGAATGAAGTGAATCAATATTATCAGCAGATTTACTCTGTGAAAAAAGCCTGAGAAAGGCAATGGGATGACGGTAAAAGACAATCTGGCCGCGGTCCGGGAGAAAATCAGACAGTCGGCTGTCAGAACCGGGAGGAGCGAAAAAGACGTTGAGCTTATTCTGGTGACCAAAAATGTGAGCCCGGCCGCCATTCTGGAGGCGTACGCGGCGGGGGAAAGGTGTTTCGGAGAAAACAGGGTTCAGGAGCTTATTGATAAAATGGAAAAGCTTCCCCGGGACATTCATTGGCATTTTATTGGTCACTTGCAGACGAACAAGGTAAAATTCTTAATTTCCGGAGTGACGCTGATTCATTCGATTGACAGCGTGCGGCTTGTGCGGGCGCTGGCAGGCAAAGCGGCTGAGGGAAAAACGCGACTGCCGGTTTTGGTGCAGGTGAACACGAGCGGAGAACAGACAAAATTCGGCGTGTCACCGGAGGGGTTGCCCGATGTTTTAAGGGCTGTTTCCGGAGAGGAAAGCTTGGACCTGAAAGGGTTGATGACCATTGGTCCTTATTCTGATAATACGAGTGTTGTCCGTGACGCATTTCGGAATCTCGCCTCCCTGAGAGGTGAATGGAAAGACAAAGGCTTTCCGGGACTCAGCGTTCTTTCCATGGGGATGTCGCATGATTTTGAAATAGCTGTTGAGGAAGGCGCGAATATGGTTAGAATTGGAACAGCTGTTTTCGGCGAAAGGAAAGTGAACCGTGCTGCGTAAAAAAATAGGGTTTTTAGGTTGCGGCAATATGGGCAAGGGCATTCTGGCCGGATTGCTTGGCAAGCGCATTGCCTCGCCCGGCGATATACGGGTCTACGACGTGATTCCGGAAAAATTGGTCCGAATCAAGAGGCAATTCAAAGTGAAAACAGCCGCGAATATGGGCGAATTGGTCAAGCATTCGGATATTGTGGTTTTGGCCATAAAACCGCAGGATTTAAGCGCCGCGAGCCGCGAAATACGGCCGAATCTAAAGGCAACTCACCTTTTAGTGACTATTTTGGCCGGGGTTTCGATTAAACGGATCCGGAAGGAATTCGGAAGCCATGTCCGCGTGGTCCGCGCCATGCCGAATTTGGGCGCGACAATCGGTGAAGCAGTCACGGCCGTGACCTCTTCGCGAAAGAGCGATCTTAAAACCGGCAATCATATTTTTTCGGGATGCGGTGCGGTGCTCAATTTACCTGAAAAATACTTTGACGCCGTCACGGCTTTAAGCGGCAGTGGCCCGGCCTATTTTTTCCATCTCATCGAACTTATGGAAAAAGAAGCCGTGCGGCTGGGGCTTTCCGAAAGTCAGGCGCGCCTGCTGGTCAAGCAGACAGCCAAGGGCGCTGCCCTGCTGGCCTGCCATTCCGAGGAGCCTGCGTCAATTTTAAGGCAGAGAGTCACGTCAAAGGGCGGGACCACGGAGGCGGCCTTGAACACACTGGCGAAAGGAAATTTCCCCGGGCTTTTCGGCCGGGCCATTTCCAACGCGGTGAAAAGAGCCAAAGAATTAGGAAGGGGGTAAACGATGTTTGTACTGGGTCAGTTTTTTGCGTCGTTCGCGTTGCTTTTCAGCATGGTGTTCAAATTGCTTTATTTTTTAATCGCGATAAGGGTTCTTCTTTCCTGGTTTCCGGTTGACCCTTTCAATGACGTGATTCGCACTCTTCATGCCATCACCGACCCCATCCTGGAACCCCTGCGCCGTTTGCCCCTGAATGTGGGTACGATTGATTTTTCGCCCATTGTGGCTTTTATCCTTCTAACTTTTTTGGACAGCTTCGTGGTTGGTATTTTGAGACGGCTGGCCATGCAATTTGGCGCGTAAGGAGGAAATTATCGCACTCGAAATCAAGGTCATACCCGGCGCTTCCTGCGACAAAGTCCTCGCCCTTTCAGACACCTCTTATAAGGTCTATATGAAAGCCAAGGCTTTGGAAGGCAAGGCCAATGAAGCGCTTATGAAATTACTGGGGAATCATTTCGGCGTTTCCAAAAGCCGGATCAAAATCATTCGCGGCGAGCATAGCCGCAATAAACTGGTGGAAATATTATGACGACGCACAAAAAAGAGCTTGGAAAGAAAATTCAGGAGACCTGCGATTGGATCAGGCAAAAAGGGAAACCCTATCCTAAAATAGGCATTATTCTCGGCACGGGGCTGGGCAAATTGGCCGGGCACGTGAAGGAGGATTTTTCGGTTTCCTACGCCGATATCCCCAATTTTCCGGTGTCAACGGTTCAGTCTCATGCAGGCAAACTGCTTTTCGGCAAGCTGCACGGTAAAGACGTCATGGTTATGGAGGGAAGGTTTCATTATTATGAAGGGCATTCACTGGGCGATATCATTTTCCCGGTGCGCGTGATGAAGGAACTTGGCGTCAAGGTTTTGATTGTTTCCAATGCGGCGGGCGGTATGAATCCCGAATATGAGCACGGCGACCTTGCTGTGATCACGGATCATATCAATTTCATGGGCGTAAGCCCCTTGATTGGTCCCAATGACGCGAAACTGGGACCCCGGTTTCCGGACATGATTGAGCCTTATTCCAAACGTCTCATCGACCTGACGGAAAAAGTTTCCAGGGAGCAGGGGTTAACGCTCCGCAAAGGAGTTTACATCGGCGTCACAGGCCCGAATCTGGAAACCCGCGCGGAATACCGATTCATGCGCATGATAGGCGCAGATTTGGTGGGCATGTCGACTGTGCCGGAAGTGATTGTGGGAGTCCATGCCGGGCTCGAAATTCTGGCTTTGAGCATTGTCACGGATATTTGCCTTCCGGACACGCTTAAGCCCGTGAACATTGATGAAATCATCCGCGTGGCGGAAAAGGCAAGCGCGAAACTCAATGCTTTGGTGGAAGGCGTGGTGGAGGCTCTTTAGTGACAACGCAGAAGAATTATAAAGACACGGTGAATTTGCCCAAGACTGATTTTCCCATGAAGGGCAATCTTCCTGTTCGCGAACCGGAAGCGCTCAAACAGTGGAAAGAAGGGAACCTCTATGAGCGTATCCGGACAAGGAGCAAAGGCAAACCCAAGTTTGTTCTTCACGATGGCCCTCCTTATGCCAACGGCAATATTCACATCGGCCATGCGCTGAATAAAGTCCTTAAAGACATTATTGTGAAATACAAGACGATGCGTGGATTTGACGCGCATTATGTGCCGGGTTGGGACTGCCACGGGCTTCCGATTGAGCTCCAGGCCTTGAAAGAAATGGGGAAGAAAAAAGAGGAAGTGCCTCAAATCGAGTTTCGCAAAAAAGCGCGGGATTACGCGAAGCGATTTATGGATATTCAGCGGGAGGAATTCAAACGGCTCGGTGTCTTCGGCGATTGGGACAAGCCCTACCTCACCATGAATTACGAGTATCAGGCCGCTATCGCCGAATCATTCCTCAATCTTTACGGAAAAGGCTACATCGAACAGCGCCTCAAGCCCGTTCCCTGGTGCTGGGACTGCGAAACCGCTCTCGCGGATGCGGAGATTGAGTATGAGGATAAAGCTGACGAAGCGGTCTATGTTAAATTTTTAGTTGATAATGAGAGTTTGAAATCTAAAGGGATTGAAATTCCCCAACAGGTGGAGAATAAAGAAATTTATCTGTTGGTTTGGACAACCACGCCATGGACTTTGCCTGCAAATGTAGGTGCTGCTGTCATTCCCAAAGATATTCAATATTCGTTTTTGATAGGTGAGGACGCTGCTCTGCTGGTGGCGGCACCTCTGGCCGAACGTATATTGTGCTTAGAGTATAAAACAATTTTCACCTACTGGAAGGGCATAGTTGCTGGTCCTGAAGGGAAAAATCTGGAGGGAGTTGAGTATTTTCATCCTTTCCTTGACCGCCGTGGAAAGGTCATCTTGGCTGATTATGTCTCCGCAACCGATGGGACAGGGATTGTTCATATAGCGCCCGGCCATGGAGAAGAGGACTATCGCTGCGGGTATTTGCAGAATAAACTCGACATTGTTTCTCCGGTGGATAGCAGGGGAAAATTCACAAAAGACTTTCCAGAAGGGGCCGGCCTTCGTGTTTTAAAAGAAGGAAACGAAAAAGTTATTGAAATCCTGAAGGAGAAATGCGCGCTGCTTTATTCGGAGAAGTATTCACACTCCTATCCGCATTGCTGGCGTTGTAAAAAGCCGATTATTTTCCGTGCGACAAAGCAATGGTTTCTAAAAATTGATGAACACGGTTTGAGGAAGCAGGTTTCGGATGAAATACGCAAAAAAATCAATTTCTATCCCGAATGGGGCAAAAACCGGATTGGATCCATGATTGAGACAAGGCCGGACTGGTGCCTTTCAAGGCAAAGATATTGGGGCGTTCCCATTCCCGTGATTTCCTGCGAATCCTGCGGCAAGGTTTTTGTTTCCGAATCCAAAGAAGAAATCATAGAGCAATTCAGGGAAAAAGGCGCAGATGTCTGGTTTGAAAAAGAGCCCGTGGAATTTTTAGGAAATAAAAAGACGGTTTGCTGCGTGTCACAAAAGCTAAAAAAGGAAACGGATATTATTGACGTCTGGTTTGATTCGGGCGTGAGCCATCAGTCTGTTCTTAAAAAGAACACCGAGCTTTCTTTTCCGGCCGACCTCTATCTTGAAGGGTCAGACCAGCATCGCGGATGGTTCCAGGTTTCCCTGCTCACAGCTACGGCGCTCGAAGGGCAGTCACCTTTCAAATCCGTACTCACTCACGGTTTTGTGGTGGACGGGGAAGGCAAGAAAATGTCCAAGTCCGCGGGCAATGTGGTGGCTCCGCAGGAAGTGATGCGGGATTTTGGCGCGGATGTGCTCAGACTTTGGGTTGCTTCCTGCGATTATCAGTTTGACGTCAGGCTGTCCAAGGTGATTTTAAGCCAGATCGTGGATTCCTATCGGAAAATCCGCAACACCTTTCGTTATCTTTTGTCGAATCTTTTTGATTTTGACCCGAAAAAAGACAAAATGCCTTTTGATAAACTTCATCCGCTGGATCAATGGGCCATTGTTAGAACGGATAATCTGGCCTTGGCTATGGATAAAGCCTACGGCGGATACGATTTTCACGAGGCCTATCAGCTTATCCATGATTTTTGCTCCGTGGAATTGAGTTCCTATTACTTTGACGTGCTTAAAGACACGCTTTACACGGCCTGTAAACATTCTTTTCTCAGGCGTTCAGCACAATCAGCTCTTTTTTACATTCTTTCCGGACTTGCAAAAATGGCTGCGCCTATTCTGGCTTTCACAACCGATGAAGTGTGGAGGTCTTTTCCTATAGAGGAAGGAGTCGCGTCCGTGCATGAGAGTTCTTGGAATGTGGATGCTAAAAATAAGCATTATCCCGCTTATCAGGATTGGGTCATTATCCGGCATTGTCGCGACGCGGTGACGCCTTTTCTGGAAAAAAAACGCGCGGCAGGTCTTATCGGTTCCAGCCTTGACGCGAAAATCTTTTTAAAAGTCGAGCATCCCGAAGCCGCACGCGTATTGCGCGAAAACTGGAAAGAATTGACCAGAATTTTTATTGTCTCCCAACTGGAAGCTTTGGAACAAGCTCGAGAAGGGCTTGAGGAAGCTTCAGCCAATATACCTTTTCTGGAGGAACCGGTTAAATTTTCCATTACCGTGGAAAAAGCCGATGGTTTGAAGTGCGAACGCTGCTGGAATTATTCTATTTCGGTAGGAAAAGAGTCAAATCACCCAACTCTTTGTCCCAAATGTGTTTCCGCTCTCGCTGAATAAGCAGATTTACTCCCGCCATTCCTTGACAAGGCTATTTTTGTAGACTAAACTTATCTTACTCTGCTGTAAACACTTAGGATGATATATCTACAGAAAAGAAAACGCTTCCTCAAAAGATTTGTTGTTTTCATTATTCTCTCCTCAACTCTCTGCGTTTTCGTATTTATTTTAAACCTCTTATTCTCACGCTTTTCCTGGAACCTGGATTTGTACCATCATCCTTTACGCCTGATTTTTTTCGCGGCCTTTGCCGCGACGCTGTTCTATAAACCTTTCGATTATTTCGTGTTAGTTCTTTTTCGGCATGTTTTCTTTAGAAAAAAAATGGCACGGCTTCAAGCGCTTAAAAATGCGTCCAAAAGTTTAATCCACACGCTCGATTTAAAAGAGCTGTCTAATATCATGGTCAACACCGTCTCGGAAATTATGCAGCAGAGAATTGCCGTGCTTGTGCTTTGGGACCATGTCAGAAAAATTTTCTGGGCGCCTTCCTCGTGCGGCCTTGCCATCAGCGCGCTGCCTAAAATCCATTTTGAGGAAAAGGACGCAATGATCCGATTTTTGAAGGACAGTCGCGGGCTCGTGGAAAGGGAAAAATGCCTCCGGGAATTTTCCTGGCCGGAAGTTTATGAAATCAGCAAGGGGTTTGAGTTGCTCGGCGCGCAGGCCGTTATTTCAATTTTCTGCGAGGATGACTGGATGGGATTTTTGAGTTTAAGCGGTAAAAAAGGGGGGGCTTCCTTTTCGAGCGATGAGGCCCGGGTGATTGAGGATTTTGCCGAAGCTGCCGGTTTTGCCTTGCGGGGAGCCCTGCATGTGGATGAACTCAAGCAAATGAACGAGAAGTTAAAGGACCTTCAGGCGAGGCTTCTTCAAACCACCAAACTTGCGGCCATAGAACAACTTGCGGCTGGCATAGCGCATGAAATTCATAACCCGCTCACCATTATATCCGGCAAGGCGCAAATCCTGCTTCTCAAGAAGAACAAACAGCTTGACGACAAGACGCTGGATCAGACCCTGAAAACGATAGTAAAGCAAACCAAGCGCGCTGCCGATATTACCAGAAAACTCCTTATGTTTTCTGAGCCGAAATCCTCAGGTAAGGATGTGATTGAGTTCGAAAGTGTGGTCGATGATACTCTGGCCTTAATATCCTATCAAACCACTTTAGACGAAATCACCATCCGGAAATCGATTTCGAAAAATATCCCGCCGTTTATGGGGGAAATCAACGAAATCAGAGAGGTGTTTTTGAATTTGATTCTGAATGCCGTGCAGGCAGTCGAGAAAAAAGGAATGATTTACATCCAGATCCGGTATCTGGAGCGCGACGGCTTTATAGAAATCAAGATTCAGGACACAGGCAAAGGAATCCCTGCCGAAACAATTCCCAGGCTTTTTAATCCGTTTTTTTCCACCCGTGAGGGAGGGCTCGGGCTGGGGCTTTTTATCACCCAACAGATTGTGCATCGATATCAGGGGTCTATTCACGTGGAAAGCGAACCGGGACAGGGGACCGTGGTGTTGATTCACCTTCCCGAAAAGAGCTCTTCCTGGGGGGGAGACCCCGTGCCTGCTATGCCGCAGGAAATAAGAGTGGAATCATAAGCGATTCGATTAAGGAGGACAGGGTATGATGACAAAGATGCTTGTGGTGGATGACGAAATAGAGATTTGCGATTTTCTCAAGACCTTTTTCGAAGAAAGAAACTACAAGGTCTTCACCGCGCTGACGGGGGAAACAGCCATGCGGCTGGTGGATCAGGAAAATCCCGCTATCGTGCTTTTGGATATCAAAATGCCGGGTCTTGACGGGCTTGAAGTCCTGAAGAGAATTAAAACTTTCCATCCCGAAACCAAAGTGATCATGGTGACGGCGATTGAAACGCGCGATAAGATCGACGAAGCCAACCGTCTCGGCGCGGACAATTACATCACCAAACCGCTGAGCCTGGAATATCTTGAGACCGACGTTAAGGACAAGCTGGAATCCCTGGTGAGATGACCAGTTTTCAGTATCACGAGGCGTTGAAAAACGCCGCGAAAAGCATGGTCCGGGTGAAAAACCCGAAGCGCCTTCTCAAGATGATTACCCGCTTCATTGACCGCGAAGTGGGGCTCGCGCACACCTCCATTCTGATTTTCGACCAGCCGAATCACCGTTATATTTTTATCGATTCCAAGGGAAACCGCCGTCTTCCCGTGGGACTTGTGCGGCTTGATGCGGACAACCCTTTGATTTCCTGGTTCAACGAAAAGGGCAGGACTTTTCCCATCAGCCGCGATTTTGTGACTTATCAGCAGGTGGTGCGGCTTTTAGACAATGATTCGTTTCTTGAACAGCATCCCTCTATCGAGAAGAAACTTCGTTCCATCAAGGATCAACTGGAAGTGTTAAGGGCTGCGGTCTGCGTGCCGGGCTTTTATAAAGGGGAACTTCTGGGGATTTTGCTTTTGGGCGATAAGCTGGATAAAAGCGATTTTTCGCTTGAGGAGCTCACATTTTTCCAAACCCTGGCTCATGACGCATCGATGACTATCAAGTCGGCCGAATTCCACGACGACCTTTCCAAACGCAACCGGGAGCTTGAGGAAAAAATCGGGGAAATCAATCGACTGAGAAAAAAGGAACAGCAAACCTATTATCAGATTATTCTGTCTTTGGCGCGCGAAGTGCATGTCCGTGACGCCTATACTTCAGGCCATATGGAGGAAGTGGAAAAACTCGGGCTCATGACGGCCGAGGAAATGGGGCTTGATATGACCGGCCATAAAAAAGATATTCTGGTGGCGGCGCTCCATTTGCATGATGTCGGGAAAATAGGCATTCCCGACAATATCTTAAAAAAAGAAGGCAAACTCACGGAAGAAGAATGGCTGATCATGCGCGATCACGTGTTCAAAGGAGCGCGTATTCTGGAGCCCATGGATGATTTTAAGGAAGTGGCCAAAATCGTCATGCTCCATCACGAAAATTTCGACGGGTCCGGTTATCCTTACGGCCTTAAAGGCGAAGAAATTCCCATCGAGGCCCGCATTATTTGCGTGGTGGACACGTTTCACGCTATGGTTTCCACGCGTTGTTACCGCAAGGGGCGGCCTTTTGATTTCGCCATCAAAGAGCTCGAAAAGTGCGCCGGCAATCAGTTTGATCCGCAGGTGGTCAAGGCGTTTATCTCTGCCATCAACAAACGCCTCAGGCCCCAGTATGATGAGGAAACGGGGCTTGAAATCACGACTTCCGAACAGCAGGCCTTCTGATTGTTTTGCCGATAACTGCTGTTCGTAGCTAGTCAAGATGTCCCCTTTTAGTAGCAAGTGAATTGTCCCCTCTGGGTGGTAGAGGTTAAAAGAATAGTAGTAGTCGTTTCTTTCTT
>ASOC01000038.1 GCA_000405945.1 Candidatus Omnitrophus fodinae SCGC AAA011-A17 | reverse complement strand
GGTGCGCGACAGGGTGATGGCCGATGCCCGAATCCCGGAGGCGGAGAAAGATACAAGATTTTTGGATGAGCTAAGAAAAGAACAGGAGGCGCTTACCGACAAACGCCTGAGCACGAGAGTGGATGCGGGAGACCCTGAGGCCAAAAAGGAAGTCGAAAAACTTCGTGCGGAACGCGAGAACCTTAAGAAGAACGTGGATTTCCAGGAATTCAAGCGCAAGACGCGCGAGAAATTTGATAAAAGGTTTGCCCCGCCGGGTGTGAAGGGTGAGAAGGGCGCAGAGGGCGCGAAGGGTGCGGTTGGCAAATTGGCGAGAAGCTGGGAATCGGTTGCCGCGACTGCTAGCGCGCTGATGATGGGAGCATCACTTACAACCATGCTGGTGGTTGATGAAAAAGTAGCTGAAGAACCGGGCGCGCCGGGCGCACGTCAGGCTTGGGAAGAATATTATGAATGGAATGATACCTGGCAAAATGCGCTGAAAAAGTGGTATGACGACAACGAAAAAGATCCGGCTGTGCGGGACAAGAAAAAAGCCGAGGCAGATGAGGCGATTGAAAAGAACCGGTTTAACTGGGATACGGCCAAAGAACGCCTGTCTCTTGAAACTGATTTTGAAAAACTCAGGGACGAAGAAGCTCAGCAAAGGACCAAGGGCGTTGCCAGTGAAGAGGCGCTCAGGGATTTGTATGTTTTCAAAAGAATGAAAAGGCGTCTTGAGGGGGAGATCCGTGTTCTGAATGAAAATATTGCGAGATGGAATGAAAGAGCCAAGGCTTTGCCTGACGGGAGTGACGCGCGTAAGGCGCTTGATGAGAAAATCAAACTGAATGAGGAAAAACGGAATGGCATGGAGCGCAGAGTGGCTGAAATGACCGTGAATCAGGAATTCAGAGCAGCCAGGGCGCAAAAGGAAGAAGAACTCAAAGCCAATCCGGACCGGTACACGGAACTTCTTAAGTTTGAGGCCGCCTGGCTTAAAGGAAAAATCGGTGAGCTTGATGCCGCGGCCAAAAAATTGGAAGAACCGGCCAAGGCGGATGCGGCCGCTCAGCGGCAACTTGATATCAACCGGCAAATCAAGGCGGATAAGGAAAAACAGCTGGCCGAGGTTGAGGCGAGTATAAGACGCATTGCTGAAAGACTGCGTTTGTCGGATGAATTAAAGACCATTGACCAAGATGTGAGTGCCGGCAAAATTTCTTTTGCCGTGGCAAGACTTTTGCGTGAGAAGGCCATGCTGGAAGCGAAAATCAGGGAAAAAGAGGAATTGGCCAAAAAAGACCCACGCGTTCTGGACGAAATCAAAGAACTTCGCCGCAAATCTTTCAATATGGACGGCTTTCCTTATATAGCCAGGGATTATCCGCGGTTTGTGGAGGATTTTCTTGTGCCTTGGCAGAAACAACTGGATGCGCTTACGGCCAAACTCAAGGACTTTGATGAAAAGAACCGGAGCAAGGTTTTGGATAAAAAAGTCAAGGCCGAACGCATGAAAATCGAAGATGAAATCATTTTGCTAAGGGTGAGGCGGCTGGAAGACTTGAGACGGGCCATTGACCGCGGCGACGTGGAAGTGGTGGTGCGGGCTGTGCCGCCGCTTGCCATCGATGTTTCGGACGCAACCACGGAAAGTATCCGCGAAGCCTCAGACTTGATACAGCGCGACACGGTAAGTTTGCCCGGCGAAATGCCTATTCAGCTTTCGGCCCCGGAGATAGCGGAAATTGATAAATGGGTGGCCAAGCTTGAGGCCCAAATGGATCCGGAAACACTGAAGGGGTTGAAAGAATCCGGCCGTTGGTGGAGCGCTGAGAGATGGCGCTATCAATTTGCCAAGGATATGGCCGCGCGGAAATCATTGATCGGAGCGGATCAGCAGAAATTAAGGCTTGCCATTCTTAAGGAATGGAACAAGGATTTTGACGCAAACTTGAGAGTTTTTGCGGACCCGAGATTTGCCGAGTACCGTTTCCGGTACCGTAAAGTCTGGGGCGGTACGGAGATTGATCCTATTATGGAATATTCATGGCGGAAAGGTAATGAAAAGAAAAAAAGCACTCTGCACCAGCGTTTGTCGCTCGCTACTTTGAGAGGCATGTTTCAGGAGCGGGCGGCCATTGAGGAAATCAACACCTTTCAAAATAAACTCACCCAGCTTCGCCTTCAAAGACTTAATCACTGGCTTTTCAATTACAAAGATCCTATGAGCGTCAGGGTGGCTCCCAGGGCTTACCTTAATATGATGGCACAACTTTATCTGGGACTTTACACCGCGGAATGGGCCCAACTGCGGTCCATGACCTGGGCAACACCGGGCGGTGAAGAAGCGATTGCAGAGCGGATTGGATATTTGGCGGAGAGGATTAACCAACTGCAGGGATATGCAGCTATGAGCAACCAGGTATTGTATGAATGTCTTGCGGCAGTAGCGCCTATAGGCATGGCCGCTGCCCCGGCACCCAAAGGCAAGGGCGGTCGCGGCAAGACTGCCGTGGCTGTTCCGCTGGGCGGTGACGTTGTCACCAACTTTCTAAGCGTGCTCAACAATTATTATGAATCCAGAAACCGGCTTGACGCTTCGCTTGACATTACTTATATGCGCATGGCGGATGAGTATTTGCAGCTTACAGCCACGGTCAAGAGAACGCCCTGGCAGGATGCGCGCATGGTCGCGCTTGAAAATGAATTACGGCATTTTCATGAAGGCAAGGCGCCTTACCATTCTAACCGCAGAAGCTCCATCAATGTGCTCACCTGGTATCATCAGCACAGCACTTGGGAAGAAAATGACTGGATAGCGCGGGCCGAGCAGGAAGCAAAGTCCTTGCTTGACGGCTTGTACAAAATGGCCCAGGAGCTGAACGGGCTCAATCCGCAAGATGTTCAGCGTTACTTTCAGAAGCTGGCAGAGCCTGTGGGCAAGGAAGGCGGAGATTCCGTGCGAGCTATTTTCCAGCAGCGCATACAGGACATTGTTTCCAAACTGGAAGATCCGATTTTGAATCAGGGAAGGATCAATGAAGATATCAATAATCTCACCAAAGTCCTGGAACGTCTTTACCCGTTGTACAGCGATAAGGCAAGGAGCCAGATGGCCAGGGCTTATATTGAGGACTTTTTGGTTAACCATCCCGAAGAAATGGAAAGAGGGCTCACTGAAAAACACCTCCAATTTCTCGATACGCACAAGGCGTTTTACGACGCGGGCGGTTTTGAAGCTTTTAAACGGATGTATGCGCACGAATACGGTGGCCTTTTAAGCCCGGATTATTTGGACCAGTTTTTGGGGGGCAGAGAAGATACTTTCAATTATACAAAATTAAAAGCTCTGAAAACTGTTATTCAGAACCAACTGAGTTCATTTTCTCCCGAAGATGCCGTACGCTTGCGGATTATCCTGTCGCAAATTGAAATGATCGAGAACAATCCCAAGGCTTATTGGGATTCGCTTTATTTCGGTTGGAAACTTTCTTTTGCCGGAGCCTGGGACGGGGCCACGAACATAGGCCGCTTGCAGGCAAAAACCAGGCTCACTGTGGAGATGAAAAAGGATGCTTTGGACGTGAAAAAAAGACAGCTTTACGGGGAGCTTGCCGGTTTGGTGGGAACCTATATGCGCCGCGATGTGCAAACCACGCTTGTCGCGCAAATGCGCGAGGCGGATAAAACCGGAGTTGATACGGTTAAAGATGTTCCTGACGGCAGGGGAGGAACCAAACGCGGCCTTTTAACTAAAATCAAAAATGATGTTCGTTTGAGACGAAATGTGGAACTTTTTATTTTTGGCCCTCTGGTGAAGGACGGCGTGCCGCAAAAAAATGTTCCGGCCAGTCATTTGAATTTGAGCGATCAGGATGATTTGGCTTTGCTCAATACGCTCGAGAAAGGCATGGCCGAGCGCGGCATTTCCGTTGATGCCTTGATCGAGATTTTAGAAAAAGTGGCGGGTGCTAACGGTTATGACGCCAAAGAAAAGAGAGTGACTTACCCGTTTCAGGAAGCTATTTGGGAACTTAATGAACGATTGAACGGAAGAGCCGAGCCGCGGCCTTTTCCGAAACAAGGCTGGGCCAAAGCAGTCCCCGGCAAAATCGAAGTAACGCCCCGGGAAAGACGCGAGTTTGTGGCGACCGTGTTATCCGAGGCTGAACTTTATGTTCAATTAGGCAAGGAAGAATACACCAAGCGCCGGTTAGAGCTCTTGGATTTCTTAAGAGCAAATCCGAATGCCGTGGGGCCGGCTTTGGATATAGTTCACAGCACGGTGCGGGATGTGAAAAACGCTTTTCGCCCGGATGGCAAGGCGTTCCAACCTAAGACCCCCAAGACCTTCGCGGACGCTTCCGGTTTGGAGCGCGGCGTGGTGCGTGCTCTTCTGTCAGCGGCCGCAAGACCGGGCGGAAATCTGGACCGGGAACTCAAGCGTATGAGGCTTTTGACCCTTATTTCGCAAAACAAAGATCATCTCCGGCAAACCATTGATCAGGCGCAGGAGTTTTATGAAAAGATATTCGGCCCTATCACAAAAGTGCCGGTGATTAACCCTCAAACCATTCTTGAGGATAATTTGGCGTTTTCCAAATTCACGGACTTTCTCCTGATGGGAATTGAAAACTGGGAATTGCCCGCTCCGGGTGCTCCTCAGGCTGATCTGGACAAGGCCGTGAGTAGGGCTATCCAACGCTGGAATGAGGATGTCCGGAAACTTAATGAGCATTTGACCAAGTCTCCTTTGGACCGGGAAATCATGATCAATTTGGCTTTTCTCGAAGTGATGAATCAAAAAGGCTGGGTGCCTGTCGGCGAATTCGATTATGACACGGGCACTTATAAAGTGGAACGCGATCAAAAGGAATTTGAAAAATTCCGGAGGCAATTGGCAAAAATGAATTTTGATGTGTACATGGCCTATATCAAACAGCTGATCAGAGACGGGCTTGAGGATGTGGTTCCCGCCGCGCCTGTGCCCGCAGCGGGAGTGCCTGTGTTTGACGGGGTTTTCCCCGCCGCACTAGGTCCGGGGATGGAAGTCAAAGACTCGGCCCGCCTGAATGCACTTCCTATTCCGGCCATACAGCGCATGCCCGAAGGGTTTTTACTGGATCAGCAGCACGCACGGCTTAATTGGCCTGTTTCTGTTCAAAGAGAAGGCAAGGATAGTATTGTGGTCAGGGGCTATGGCCGTCAAAACGCGCATGGATTGATTCCCGGAGCGGTGAATGTGTGGAATGCGAAGGGAAACGCTTATTTTCCTTTTCACGTTGTGGAGCGGAGAACTCCCAAAGAAATGGACGCATTTTTAGGCAATCAGAAAGGCAAAGCGCCGCAGATTCCGCCCGAAATGGGCAGGCAACTCGCGCGCATGCTGTGGGACAGGACCAGTAAAGTTAAATTAAATGAAAGAGCTGAGCAAATTGTTTGGCGTAAATCGTTAGACGAGGGCGTCACCTGGTTTAATGCGCTGGTCTTGAACGCTGACGGAACTTTAACCATAGGTAATCAGAAAGTTTCCCTGGGATTGGCGGGTCCTCAATATCAACATATGACTGTTCAGCATGTGAAAGCCGCGCGCGTGGATGATGACGGCAAGCTTCATATTAATATGAGCGTGCTGGGAGACCGCTTCAGCGGCGATATTTATCTTACCGCGACTTTTGACGAGGCGACAGGCCAGACCCAAGTCAATATCAAGAGCAGTTACAATGTTTTGAGAACGGGCAATGCCAAAACCGATGAAGCCATTGATCGGGTATTGGACGTGCCGGTGCATCAATTGACCATGCTTCGAATGGGGGCCACACCCCAGACTCATGAAACTGTGACGTATCATACGGTTTCGGGCCGGGTTGACCGGCCGGTTGTTGAACCTGGTGTGGGTGTTGCCGGCGACAGCCAGAGATTCGGACCTGCCAATGAAACCTATGCGGTAACTTTGAAGCGTAAGGACGGAACTCTGATTCAGGTGGTTGAAGCGCCGGTGGCCAAACAACTTGATGGGAATCCGATTGAATTCCGTTTAGAAACGGGCAACCGCGCGCAAATGCCGGGCAATATACCCGTTCAGGTTACGGTCGGAACGCCGGTTCAGAAAAAAGTCGAGGCTGGTTCGGCTCTGATTAGCGATATCACCATCACCAGCACTCCCAAACCCGCGGCCGTGAAAGCCGAAGATGTCAAAGCGCCTGATCCCGCGGGATGGCCGGTTGCAGCCAAAAAGGCGGGAGAGACGGTTTCAAAGGCGGCGAAGGCGATGAGAGAAAGAGAAGCCAAAACCAATGCGCTGACGGAAAGATTTTTCAATGAAAAAGGTTTGACGGCCGCGGATGACTGGTATTACGCGCTTCTTTATGGCCTTGGCCAGGCGGACAAAAAGCCGGATGACAAGGCGTGGAAACCTTTAATGAGTTACCATCGCAAAGACGCGGCAGAGCAGGAAAAGGTTCGCCAAGAGCTTAGGGCCAATGATCCGGAAGCTTATGGAAGATTCCGGGCATTCATGAGCCGCGCCGCCGACATTGAGGGCAAAGACCTTGATGAGATTTTTGATAAATATTTGACACAGAACGCTCCGCAACTGGAAATCTTAAGCAACAAGGAAAAAAGACGCGTTATTATGGCGACGGATATTTTCAGAGTGCTGTCATCTCAGGGTGCTTCCGCCAATTTTGTGACAGGCCTGCGCGAAGATGACGCTTTGAAAGCGCTTAAAGAAGCTTTGGGAAAAGACAAAATGGCGCTCTTTACCCGGGTGATGCGCCCTGAAGCTGAATTAAGAAATGTCCGCTTACGGGCAAGCGCGGCCGCTGCTGACGGCAAGGTATGGATATCGCTGGGCGGTGTGCGTTATGAGGTGGGGCTTAAAGCCGCTGGAAAATTTGGTCTCAGATCGGAAGATGGAACCAAAACGCTTGGACCCTTCAATGCTGCGGCTGGCGTGGCAGTCACGGTCGAGGGCCGCAAATACGATGTGGTAGAAGCCAATGACAAAGGGGTGAAATTGCAGGCGCAAGGTGATATCCAGCTTAGTGATTTGCTCAATTATGAAACCGAAGAAGCGAGACAGGGCATAGTCCTGTTGAATCGAATGATGGAGTATTTTGAAGGCAATGTGTTTAAAAACCCGGTTTTGCAAGGAAACCTTTCATCCATGGTCCAGTCTGTTGCCGAGAAGGGATGGAATGCATGGGTGCAATTCATCATTGCCAGAATTAACGTATTTAGGGTCGCAAGCAATCAGACAGGTGTCCTTCATTTAGCGGCGGAAGATCAGCGCGCTTTGCTTGAATATGTTGATTATGTGCGAGGTATTGAAATGGGGGCTATCCAATTTCTTCAAGCCATGCCGGAAGAAGTGCGTCCAACTTATATGGCCGCGAGTTTTGAAGGGCTACTTCAGGATGCGGCGCAATTAGTGAGTCTCGATGACCGTTTCACAGAGGGGCTGGATGTTTACACACAAAACCTTGATCGCGCTATGGGCCGGCACATGGAAGAGTTGGAAGCCGCATTGGCAGAGATAGACAAACAAGTGGGCGTAAAGCTTGATAATTTACTTTTGAGAAATGAAATTGTTTCCTTGACGGAACAGGTGGCGGCAAAAAGGATTCCGCAGAGCCAGCTTTTGGACAGACTTTTGGATTTATTGGATACCTTTGCGCAAAGGAGCCAAAACGCTGCCGCGGCGCAAAGCGCCAGGGAACAAGTGGCCGATATACGGAGAGAAATTTTACTTTCCCGTGTGAAAGCACCGGGTGATTTTGACAGCAATATCAACGCGCTCATGACTCAGCTCGAGGAAGGCTTGAGAGCTATTAATGTGAATGTTGATTCTCAATTGACAGACACGCTGCTGCGTCCCTTGCTGACTGCTTTGGGCGAAAAAGTGGACGGTGTGCCGGCGTCCGGGCTTTTGGCGTCTTTGGCCGGTAAAGTCCAAGGCATGATTTTGGTTCAGGAGGTTATTAATCTGGCAGGAAATATGGGCCGTAATGTCGTTGCCGCGCACCTTGCGGCGGAGCAAATCGAGCCGGCGGCGCTCACTCAAACGGTGGCTTCTCCCGGCAATGCGGAAATGATCGCCGCTTTAAGTCAGACAGTGAACGAGCGTTCCAATGGACAGGTGCGGCTGGTAGCATCTATTCCGGTAATTGAAAACGATGGTTTGGCGGGCTTAGCTTCCACGAACATGGGCCGAATCCTTGCCAATGAAACGCTGCCTCCCAATGGGACCACTATTTTCCTGGCTGCTAGCTCTGATGGCAATACCACTTACACTTACAGTGCGCGGGATAATGAGATCACATTTCTGTTGGCGGCAGGTACCGTCAGTTATTCCAAACTTACCGGGCTATACCGCAAGGCTGTGGGCGAGGTCACGGCAACTTTTCAGCGGAACACGGGTAAATTCGGACAATTGGCTGGCGTGGTTTCGCGAAGTTCGCGCGGTGCGCTCACAGTGAAGCCCTCTCCCTCAATCTTGGCGGACGAGAAATTGACTGACTATGCGGTGGCGCAACTAACCCAAGTGCTTCTAAAACAGAACAAACTACCGCCTTCCGGCACGACGATTTATGTGGATAATCGGCCTTCTAATGAATCAGCGTCCTTTTTCACCGCCTCGACTGGCACCATTACCCTGAATTTTGCTCAAATTGATGGTTCGCCCTCGGAGAGAATAACCGGCTATGAGGCAGGGTCTCACCCTAATATGGAAGGGGCTTATCGTGAGGCAGTAGAGGCTGCATCCCTTGGGCAGGGAAATCTTGTGCAGGCAGAGCAAAAGTTAACCGCTGAACAGCAGGAGCAATTAATGGCGGCCTTGGATTCCAAGGAAGACATAAGCCGCGTTTCTCTATTAATAGCACTGGGCATAGCGGCTTCCGTGAAACCTGTGAATGAACCCGGCCTTTTGGTCATTCAGGGCGACAAGTATTACAGTGGTAAGAACGCGGACACGCTGGTTGACCATGTGACAGGCTTGCTCGAATCAACGACATCGCAACACATTGCCATATCATTAGATCCGGAAAAGTTCACGAATGACGTGGAGCGTCAAGACCTGGTTGAACAATTGAATCAGCTTAGGTCTCAAAATGAAGCTTACAAAGGACGTCTCTATGTGATGGAGGCTTCACTGGCAAATTCATTCAGCCAGCTTGAATTTCTGGCTGAACAGATGAATTTGGAGAAACAGGATTTCGAGAATGCGATGCAGTTTGCCCTGTTGGATAAACAGGTTCCGGACAAAGACGACCTTAAATTCGCGCTGTTAAACCTGGGCCGGTTCGCGGCTGGACGTGTGGTTGTCCTTGGCGATGAGAAATTGGCTGCCATTAAAGGTAAGCTGATTACCATTACACTGGGCGCTCTTATCAAGTCCTGGATTATTGAGCGCGCCGCCGAACAGCGCATCGTTTGTCTAAGCTCCTCGTCCGCCCTGCGTTCTTTATGTTCGCGTTCAAAACCGGCCAGCCTCTGTTTTAATTCATTAAGCTGCTCTGAAACTTTGGCAATCTGAGGATCCATGGCTTGCGCCTCAGCCCTTTTATTCGCGTCCATCTTGGCCTTTTTATCCTTTTCAAGCGCATCCAATTCCGCCTCAAGCGCGCGAATCTCACCCCGATCTTCCATGATTTTGCGCGCAAGGGACTCTTCCAAACGCTGTCTCATGCGTGCCGTGAAGCGGGTGGTTGTAACCGCGTCCGGAGAACCTTTGAGCGCGTCCACCCGGGCCAGTAACTGTCGCGCCCTTGCGTTATAATCAACCGCAGCGTCCAACCTTAATTTGATTTGATCTCTAAGCGCGGAAAGTCTCGTCTTTTCCTCACCCTCGGCTGTCTTAAGATCAGCCTCCGCCTTGTCTAGCTCTGCCCGGATAGCGAGTTCCCGGAGTCTCGCGGCATTAACATCCCATTGTTTTTCAAATGACTCATCGCCCAGGCGGATTTCCTTGTCGCCTTCCCGGAAAGCAGGGAACATCTTTTCTAACTCTTCCCGGATTTGAATCTCGCGCTGAATCTGACGCTGTTTTTCCTGATTTTTGCGGTGCTCTTCAAGAAGTTGGGCCCTGCTTCGGGCCAATTCTTTTTCCGCCTCGGAAAGCTCAACCTCCGGCGCTTTTTCCTCAGCTTCGGCGGGCTTGACTTTCGGGGCTCCGGGTTTGGCCGCAGGCGCAGGTTCTTCAACGGGTTTGGCCGGGCCAGGCGCAGGCGCTTTGGGCTCTGCCGGTTTTTCACCTTCCGGAGCTTTCGCTTCTTCTCCGCCTTCCGCAGGCGCACCAACACCCGCTTCTTCTTCCCCAGGTTTTCCGCCCACCATCAAATGAACGCCAAAGGTAGCCGCTGCCGCAAGCACAACAGTTCCTAAAAACAATTTCACAGGACCTAATTCTCCAAGTCTGCGAATCGCCGCGCCAGCCGCTTCGGTCAATAAATAGCCCCCAGCTCTTGCCGCTGCACCCAAACCCGATGGTCCCGCAGCAGCCCCGGCGGTCGCATCTTCTCCATAAAGTCGTTCCATTTCTTGAAGACGCGCCGCTGCGTCAGCCACATGCTCTGGTGTTTCTATTGACGCCGGCAGGGTTTCATTGATCATGGTTTGAACTCTGGTATTCAATCCTTGCCAGGCCGCGCCTTGACGCGTGGCTTCCGGCAGGCCATTGAGGCGGCCTGAATAGTGCTGCAAAAAGTCAGATACCCTCTGGCGCTCCTCTTCCGAAAGGAAAAAATTCTCGTTTATCCGCCAACGCAACCACCCTTCCAAGGCCCTGAAAACAGCCAAATCACAGTCCGCGGAAAGTTGATTTAAATCCTTCACAAACGCCTTGGCTGCAGGCTCACCGCGGAATTCAGCAACCAGCGCACGGATTTCATCGGTTTGATAACCGGCGATTTGATCGCGATAGCTGGCCGTGCCCCGTCGATGCGAATAAAAAATCTGGTCCAATATTCCGCTGTAATCAAGTTCTTCGCCCGTTCTGTCCAGCATTTTACGATAACGCTTTACGGATGACTTGAACCCGCGCACTTCTCTTTCTATTTGCTCCAATCTGTCCTGCCGCTCTTGATCCTCACGAGTCTTTGTTAACTGTTTGATGCGGTCTCCGAGAGCTGCTAATTTAGCATCAACCGCGTCTTGGCCTTCACTTCCAAGGGAAGCGGCCTGCAACAGGTTCCACTCCTGGGTGTAAAGTTTTCTTTCGTCACGCAGACGTCTGTTCAAAGTGTCCAATGCGGCAAGCGTCGCGGCAGGATTTTCTACCTGACCGATGTTGAATAATTCAAGTGATCCATTCAAAAACTCAGTGCCGACATTAAAGTAAGAATCCACCAGTTGCCCCCATTGGGTTTTGAAAGTGGCAACCAATTCACTCCCCTGAACCGTCGTTTGAGTTTGATCCGGTTTGGTGAATTTAAACTTGGTGGTGCCAATAACCGCCAAGGCTCTCGCATCCTGAAAATCCTGATTCATGCCCGCAAAGGCGTCCCTATTCTTTTCGAGAAAAGCCTGCCAGGCTGCCAGAAGCCTGCTGTTACCATTGACATATTGCCTCAAAATTCTGGCATCCCCAGGTTCCGGGGTTGGTTTCTGAGCCACCAAAGCCTGCCATTCCTGGCCTTTTGCCGTGACTGCAGTGACCAGAGTTTCTTGAGATTTGACAAAAGCGGATATTTGGCGGGCCATTTTTTCAAGTTGCTGCGCCGTTTTTCCAACTTTTTCGCGAAAAACCGTGTCTGCTTGAGCCAACTCCTGCGCTTTGGCATTCATTAATTGTTCAATATCCTGCGCATAAGCTCCCAGTTTGGCTTGATCTTTAGGAAAAGCGGTCCGGATTGCGGCTAATGCGGCTACCGGATTAGGCTGGGCAGAAACCCCGGCTATCCGAGCGGCATATATTCTTGCGCGATTTCGCACTGACCTTGCGGCAAGAGCGTCACTAAGATCACTTGCCAGACCTTGGGCCTCCGCGACAAATGATTCCCGGCCCTGGATTCCCGCAAAAGTTTTGATGCTTTGAAAAAGTCCCTTGATAAAGGTCTCATCTGCGGCAATCTCTGTCGCATTCAAATCCACCAGTGCGACTTGAACGCTGTATCTTCCTTTGATTGCGGCAACCTCTGCGGCCAGCCCATCAAACTCCGTCCTGTCAGCAATCCGCTGATTCAACCGGGCTTCAAAAGCGGCTAAGTTACTTTTGAGCGCGTCCCCTTCGAAAAACAGGATGGCATCCATTTTCGATTTAATGTCCATCAGTACTGTAGCCAAAATGGCTTGAAGCTCTACCAAAGACAAAGGCTTCGCAATTTCCGCGTTTTGCTCATTGATCCAGGTTTGAATATGTAATTTACCGGCCTCATCTATCATCACTTCCAAGGCATTGAAAGTGACATATTGATTCAACTTTTTGGCCGTGATGTCTTGCTTCAAAGCGTCCATGGATTGTTGAAACGGGAGGACTTGTGCCGAGGTCACGGTAACACCCGCGGCCGGAGCTTTCAAAACTTCGAATTCGTCACGGGCGGCGTCAATTTTTTTCTGTAACTCTTGTGCGGCCACAACACGGTCTGGTTCTGCAAGTCTGCGCTCAATGGCTTCCCGCAATCCGGTAGGAGCTCTTGCAGCCTCTCCAACTTGCGAAATCCCGGCCAATTCATTCACGATTTGGTCATGTTTAGTGAGCATCGCCTGTAAACCTTGCTTTGCTGCTGCCGGGTCAGTCTCCTTGAAATCAATCAGAGACTGCCTTAGTTTCAATAAATCAGCGGCCAGGCCCATGGCCTTTTTAAAAGCTGCATGGCCTTTCAAATCATTGTTAAAACGATCGCGAAGTGTCTTCCATTGGCTTCCCAGTCTATCCTCATACTCGCTCTTCTTGGCAGGCGACACAGCCGGCTCAAGCGGATATTCCAGCGTGTCATTGAGGGCGGCCAGCAAAGCCACAAAGCCGCTCCCAAACGATTGCTCCGACTGCTCAAGCTGCTGGACAGCAGGGACCAAAGTACCGGTGCGGTATTGCGCGATTAGGGTTTTGAGTTCAGCGTCTTTCGCGGGGTCCGCGGCCGCGTCCAGCTGGGCCAGCGCCTGATCCAGTCTTTTGAGCCTGTCCATCGCCGCATCCAGCGTCATCTTCCTTGCCGGGCCAGCGAGAACGTCGGCTTCTATTTTTCTCCTACCAAACATTAAATTCAGCAATTCACTTCGGGCTGCAGAAGTTTCAGCCGATATTCCGGAAAACACACTTTTATCAAGCGCCTTGGCTTCCCATGCCGCGGCTATCGATGAAACACTTTGCAAACGGGCGAGAAGATTTTCCGTGTCCTTGATGGTCATTGCATCTGCGAATTTTGCTCGTATCTGCACGAGTTCATCATTCAGCACTTGAACGTAAAAAGCTTCAATCCTGCGCCGCATCGATTCTGAAAGTGTTTTGAAAGAAGCGGGCGAAGACTCTGTCACCGAGGCGCTGAATGCGGCCACGCGCTGGGCAACACCGTTCTTTTTATTGAAATCGGTAAAAGTCTCCCGTTGGGTTTTTTGTCCATCTGCCAAAGCACGCAGTCCTTTGGTTAAACGGCGCTGGACATCGAGGGCGGTGAGCGTGGCCATGACCATGGGATTGGCTTCGCCCGCAACAAGCTTCGTAACAGCAGAAAAACGTGCGGCCAACGAGTTCGGAAGCGCGGGGTCGATAAGCGCTTCAAACCGGGAAACAAGGCCTTTCATTTCGTTATCCGATTCCGCGAAATTCAGATTCGCGACAATATCCGCCAGTTCGGTATTGAGATGCCCGTGAATAAAAGGAATGTAAAGTTGATTGAATTCCTCCCGTATCACCTCGACCGCGTCATAGGATTTTAAATAATAAGTGTCCGGCTTGCCTGCCAGCAGGGTTTCCAAATGGCTGATTTTTTCATCCAGCGTCCTGAAAGCCTGCCATTGATTGTGATTCTTCCAGGTTTTAGCCTGCTCAAGACTCTGCCAAATTTCCAGCACCAGCCTGCGTGTCCGGAATTCCAGGATGGTTTCATCCACGCGGGCAAGGGTCCGGAATTTTTCGGCTTTATCGGCACCCGCCTTTTTCGTCGCCTCGTGCTGGGCATTTTCAAAGGCCGTGAACTCTTCCCTGATTTTGAAACGGGATATCAGCGAATCCAGATAAGACAGCCAGGTCTCATGTCTGGCAACAACCTCATTTTTTTTGCGCAGCGAGCGTGTCATAGCCGGCTTTTAGCTGTTCGAGTTCTTGTTCAGCGGCATCAATTTGATCTCCCAACGCCGGGGCTCCGGGCTTTCTTGACGCGGCTTTCAAATCGGCCAAGGCCCGTTTTTTCTTCTCAAATTCGGATTTGATCGCTTTTAGATCCTGCCGCAACTTTTTAAGCGCAGCCTGCCGGGCCTGTAAGCGCGCAAACGCTTCGCCAAAAGCATCGCGAAGGAGGTCCACATTGGCGGGATTATCATAAAGGGTTTTGAATATGCCGCTTTGTTTGACCGCGTCATGAAAAACCGCTTCAAGCTTGGTGCCATTTTGAGCGTCCAGCGCCCGAAGATCATTGGCTTGCACAAACCAGAAATAATAGAAGAATTTACGGAATTGCTCTTGCGTGAGCTGGCCGGTTGAATTGACGCCCACAAGTTCGTCATGGTCAAAATTCCTTATATGGTAGGCTTTGCCGTCGCTCCGCAGAAAAATGCCTGTATTTTCCAGTTTTGCGTCAAGATCAACGGCCATGGGCCATTCAAGCGTCTGGCGCAGCACCCATTGTCTGATAAGGGATTCACTGGCTTTCTGCCTTGCATCCGTGGTTGCTCCGGTATTGGCCGAAATCTTTTGCAAAAGTTCCAGGATATTGCCCGCGGAAGATTGCTGCACCAAAATCTGGGCATTGCCCATTTGCGGAAGCGGTTCACCAGTCAGAAAGTCGTTCACAGGCTGGGCAGGCTGGCGCGTGGTTGGCAATTCCGTACTCGCGATTCTAACCGCCTCCTGGTTTGATTTCGAAAGCGGCTGTTTCTTTGCTTTGATAGACCATCCCAAAAGTTTACCCGCCACCTTTGCGATCACTTTCCACACAGCGCCTTTGAAAACCTTTCGGGTTTCTTTATGCTCGGCAGCTTCCTGGATGGCTTCACGCACTTCGCCAGCCTGGATATCCTGAAGATTTCCGGTTGGCAGTGCGGCCTCGGGCAGTTCGGCTACCTCATTCAAAGAAACGGGGACATCTTCCACGGATTCCGGTGAAGCAGGCTGCGGGGTTTGACTGCGTATTTCATCCAATTCCGCAAGCAGATTTTCCGTTTCAGCCAATTGAGCCGCTATTCCTTTGGCATCCACCGGAAATTCTCCTTTGACGAAAGTGCGCATTTCCTCCAGGCGCCGGCCACGCGCCAAAGCTACCTGCTTTTTCCTGGCTACTGCATCTTCGCGTTCGCGCTGTTCCGCCTCACGAGCATCAAGGATTTTCTGGGCCTGTTCGTTGTAAAGTTCCCGAACCGCGGTTCTATCCTGTTCCAGCGCCTGCAGGGCTTTCACAATAATCGCCGTACGGTCCGCGGGAAAAACGGATCGGTCAAAAGCTAGAAGCTGGCTTAATCTTTCCTTGGCCTCTTTAAGTTGTTTATCCGCCGAAATAAGACTTGCTTCATCGGGAGTGTCTTGCGAAACAACGGCTCTAGCTTGGTTGACGAGTTCCACGGCCCCTTGAAAATCGGCAGCAAAGTTGACCAGCGCTTCGGCAGGCGTGATGCGCTCATTTCTTGTGCTTTTCACAAAGGCACGCACTGCCGCCGAACCGTCTTCCACAGATTCGGTCCAAAAGTCCGCATCCCTTACGGCCTTGAGCGCTTTCCCGAATCGCTTGTCCATGTCACCGCTCATCCACTCCTGTGGCAATTCGGAAACACCGCCCAGAAAATCCGCCTGCGTCTGCTGTAGAGCCCTCAGGAGCGCAACATAATGCCTCAACTGGGTAAGGTATTTGGCGGGAAAAGTTTCCTCCAATTCGCGAAACGCCTGAAGCCGTCGATTCCTTTCCTGCCATTCCGGCGTGTCTTTTCTCGGCCGTTGTTTTTGAACATGCGTCGGGCCCGCTTCGGCATCCGCAAAAAACGCCCTATGCTCACTGGCCAGCCTGCTGATCTTTCTGTCCAGTTCCCTCCAATGGGTTTCGTCGACCGTTTCGTCCGTGGTTAAAAGCTGGTTTCTAGAGACCAAAAAACCCAGCTTGAGTTCAAGAAGGCGCAAATCCGTTCTAAAATTGTTGAGTTCCAAATTGTTTTTGAGACGCCGGCGTGAGGTTTCGCCAAGCTCCTCCCGTTTCATGGCGTTATCCACTCTGCGTTTTCCATTGGTAAGGCGTTTTTTAAGATCCGCTACCTGGGAGGCAGCCGCTTCAAAATCCGGCTGGGAAATAGCAAGATTCGCCGAAATCTGCTGAATAACGGGGATCAATTCCTCCTTGAGAGCGTTCACAGTCTCCTCGGACCCCATGGAAGCCGCCATGGGCAAGGCCTCGACCTCGACACGCGGAGCGATGGGAGTCACAGGCGCCGGTTTGACGAGCACACGCCCGGCTTTGAGTATTTCAAGTTGCCGGTCAATCCCCAGGGCCGTTTTAATCACGAATCGAGAATCATCGACAACAGCCGTCCCTGCGCCGCGCCTGAGTTCATCCGCAACCGCCGTGCCATATTCACGCGGCGAAAAACCCGTCCTTCTGCGGACTGGTTCCATTGTTACCACCACATCATTAGCTCCAAAAACTTTCAGTCCTTTTTGAGCGCCCCGCAACTGGTAAACTTCCGTTTTATCCGAAAGGAGCGTGCTGTAAACCGCACGGCGGAACTCCCTATCTTCTTCAGCTGGCAGCAGCGACTCCATATCCTTGGAAATAGCTAGAAGCGAATCAAGCCGCGCCTTCACGCTGAAAGCTTCCCGCAAATATTTGATGTCCATAAGGACGGTTACTAACGCCAGTGTCACATTAGCGCCCGCTTGAGGGTTATCGAGTATCAAGGTCTCTAGATTTGCAGATAGCCCCTCTTTACCGGCCTTTTTGAGAACCTCGGAAACTTCTTCCATCGAAAATAAAAGTTTATGCGCCGAAAGTTGATATCGGGGATCGTTGAGGCGCTGCCCTTTCTGCCGATTTCTAACCAAAAGCTGGGCAAAGGCCTCGGGTTCCTGCCGCACGGACTGCTCATAAAGCCGGTTCTGTTCCTGCGGGTCTTTGAGCTCCGTGATGGTGGGACGGACGGTGATATGGGAAATTTCCTTCTCCTCAAGAATGCGCTGGAAGCCAGCCGTGTGAAAGCCTCCGGCGACAAGAGCTATCACGGGTTCCTCGTCCGTTTTCAGTTCGGAAAGGGTTTTATCAACCAGAACTTTATCCCGCTTTAACGCGAGCTCGTAAAACTTCTCGATCCTGGCTAAATCGCCGTCAATACGGCCCGCCTCTTCCGGAAAACCGCCGTTCCATTCGAGCAAATCCTGAAACCGGGCAAAAACGCTTTTGAAATTGGCCATTTGGAATTCTTGGCGGTTGGCAAAAAAGAAATCCGCGTCATCACGGGTGAGAGAAAAGTCGAAAATCTTTTCGTAAATTTCAAGAATTTTGAAAAGATGCTCCAGCGCCTTTTCTTCCTCCGTCTTAAGGAGTTTCGCGCGAAGCTCTTTGTTCAGCTTCTCAACCTCGTCAAACAAGCGGACATCGATTTTTTTCTGAATCTCGAACGATTGGCTGACAAGTCTTGCCTGAGGATACGGTGTGAGATCCAGACCCTGCTTCACTGCTTCCAACACGAGTGAAGTGAACTTGTCCTTCGCCTTTTCTGAAACATTTTTCGGAACGGACAAATTTTTAAGGGCTTTGGCCAAGAGCGCGGCCTCTTTTTCCGCCTCCGTCTCAATCATTCCGCCGTGAATTTGATTCAGCGTCAGGAATTGCGATATCTGCGCGTAGGCGGTAAGATCGACGCCGAACTGGCCTGCAAATTGAGTGAGAAAATCAATAAAAGCCATGATATTTTTGCTCTCACGCCTAAAATCCTCACCGCGCTTGATGAGCTCATAGAGATCTTTGGAGAAAATCTTTTTGCCTATACTTTCGAGGAGCTTGCGGATACCGGCGA
This sequence comes from Candidatus Omnitrophus fodinae SCGC AAA011-A17, assembly GCA_000405945.1. Classification (GTDB taxonomy): domain Bacteria; phylum Omnitrophota; class Omnitrophia; order Omnitrophales; family Omnitrophaceae; genus Omnitrophus; species Omnitrophus fodinae. The sequence goes on along the minus strand of ASOC01000038.1, from coordinate 1,369 downwards.
GAATCACTTCGTCCAGGCCCTTGTAGTCCAGAGCTTCGAGAAACACTTTCCGGTTTTCCTGATACAGAGTTTCTTCCTCCACGCCGAAAAGCTTCATGTCCGGCCGCTCAACAATGGCCGCGTATTCAGGGCCCGTCAGTTTCGCCTCTTTCATAAAATACTCGGCCATAGCTCGGCGGGCTTCCGCGTTCGGGTAAGCTGAGAGAAATGAGTGGTACAGATAACCTTCAGCACCTTCGACATTCACCGTGCGTAAACCGTTTTTATCGGCAAGGTGGCTGAGAATGCCGGCAATATTTTTTTGCGCCTCATAATTGGCATGCGCGTCTTGGACAATCACGACGATTTGTTTGCTTTTCCCCTGATAGGCCCGGGCAAGTTCGCCGAGTGACGCCGGGATTTCAACCTCGGTGACAGGAGTGGCTGATTCGACTACGGCATTCGCAGAGGGGGCAAGCATGGCAACAGATAATTCGGCTTTTAAAATATCCGTTGTCGCAAAGAAAACACAAGTCAAAAGTGATATGGCTCGAAGCCACGGTTTATTTCGCGTCATGTTATATCAGTTCTTATTACTGAGTGGAATTCCAGTAACTATGCACTTTGCCTCTTTGAAGTTGCATATTAATGGTACCACATGTTCTGACTAATTTTATAGGCTGTTTTTTAATGTTTTTTTAAAGTCAATATAAAGTTTACACAATGACCTTTCCCCTGTCAATAAGTAAATAACTAAAATAACTCTGCCGATAACGATCGTAACTTGTTTTATATATATTGGTTACAAAACATCGACAAATAAGGTCTGCTAACTGGTGGGTTTGAGGCGTGAAAAATGATATTTGACGCAGAAATCGGAGAAACTAAAGTAAGGAAAAAACCGGGAGCGACGGGGCTCGAACCCGCAACCTCTGGATCGACAGTCCAGAGCTCTAACCAATTGAGCTACACCCCCACGTGGGAAAATTATAATGGGCGAATGAGGGCTCGAACCTCAGACCTCTTCCTTGTAAAGGAAGCGCTCTAACCAACTGAGCTATTCGCCCGCAATTGTATTTCACCAACCGTATTTTGTCAATCCGCACAGTTCTGATGGGTGCCTACCACTCCATACAGTTAATTTCGTTGATAGTTTTGAAGTAGCTCCCACTTGTCATTAATGTGGAGACTTCTTAAAGCCAGGAGATTCTCAGCGCCAGGCCGCGACCAGCGCATTCCGGCACGTTTAAATCTCGATTGAATCACATGTTTGCAAGCTCCCTCAACCACTCCGGAACCTATATGAAAACCCATTCTCTGGTAGAGAGGGTAGTTCATCTGGTGTCCATGATTTCCAAAGTATCGTCTGGTATTGGACAATATCTCTCGC
>ASOC01000037.1 GCA_000405945.1 Candidatus Omnitrophus fodinae SCGC AAA011-A17 | reverse complement strand
GGCCAACCGCCCGGTGCCGGATGTCCAAGCGGCCAGCCGCCGCCTGATCAACCGGCGCTCGTTCAGGCGGGTATTTGGCGGGATGGAAAGGATACTGATCCAAATCCACGCCCCGGTATATTAAATGAATTCTCGCCGGAGAAACCCCGAAGTCATCAATCATGTGCCGGCCGATAATTCTTGAAATCACGATCACCTCTTTTCCCCATCCCATCACCTTGCTCAGGGAGTGACCGGAATAATAGCCGTGGCAGGTGGTGATAAAAACGCTTCCGGTTTTTCTAGCGGCCCAATAACCTATCCAGGCAGGGACCCGGCTACGAGCGTGCACGATATCGATTCTCTCTTTCCGGATAAATTCCATCACGGGCTTAATCAAAAAAAAAGCCGCTACCGACTTGGCATGAACCGGAAGCGTGACATGCTGAATCCCCGCCTTGACCAGCTCCCGCACCAATTCGCCGCCCGCGGACATGACAAAAACCTCATGCCCCATATTTTTAAGCGCCTTGGACAAATCCACTGTTCCCGTTTCAACCCCGCCGGACTGAAGCCGGGGCAGCATTTGCAAAATCCTCATCGTTTCCCTCTCACATCATCTCCATCAGTTTTTCCCGAATCAATTTTCGGCTTTCCTCCGCGGCGCCGGAGCCGCTCTGCTTTCCAGCAGCGGCAAGGCATTCCGCGGAAATGTCCTGAGGCCGCAGAATTTTGACCAGATGTTTATCCGCTAAATTTTGCTGAAACCGCATAAACTTCGGGGACAATTCGCCCGCGCCCACCTTTAAAATCACCACATTCTTTCCCGAACCGGCGGCCTCTGAAATCATGGACACGCTGTCTTCGGTCACGAATACCGTGTCTGAAAGCCCTATCATGCCATAAGTAACATTTTCAATGTTGGCTTCATTGGCAATCACCACCAAAGGGCACATTAGCTCGTCCGAAAATTTCTCTTTCACCAGCGCCTCGATATCGCCGCGCGTGCGGCGTGACGTGGTCACCAGAATCCTCGCGTTGGATTCGCGGCCGGCGGCCAGTATTTTGTCCATGGCCTGCTCGAAATGCCCCCTCTGCATGGAATAGCGCGAGGTGTCTCCTCCGACAAAAACACTGACCACGCGTCTTCCGTTCACGCGCAGGCGCGCTGCGAGTTTTTCCGACTCTTTTTGGACCGCGGCATCGGAAGCGAGATTGGGCGTGATATCGGTGTAAACGACATTTTTTCCGCGCACGGGCGCGTCATGGTGCGGCGCCACAATCAAATCAAAATCCGCCAGATTAAAGGGAAAGGCCGGCTTCATGAGAACAATTTTACGCGCCTTATTCTCCCTGGCAATCAAAAGGGTGAGAGGCAGGACGGAAGAACCGGTGGAAATGACAAAATCGGCGCTCAGGGGCGCTAGTGTCTCATAGCAGGATTTCGTCAGAAAATACTTTAAAATCTCCACCCGGCTGCGGATAAAGGGGAGCAAAAGCGGCAGGACCGCCGTCAGCAGATAACGGGCCCAGCGGCCCCGGTATTCAACGCGCACCGTTTTGGTTTTGAATTCATATTCTGGATTTTTTTCTTTAAGGTCATTAAAAATACCGGCCACGGCCCTGGATTGGGATTCATGGCCGGCTTTGCCGTCGCTTAAAATAAGAATATTTTTTGTATAACAATATTTCCAGCGCTTGTGTTCCCAAAGCCATTGATCCGGATAACGGCTGATAAAATCCTCCAGGATACGGTAATAATTCTGCAAATCCTCCCCGATTTTCGCTTCCCCGCCCGCCTGAACGAGCGGCAGGCGAGGGGCCGGCTCGCGGTGAAGCGAAAGTTCGGGCAAAACCTGAATATAATGGAAATCGCCGTTTTTGCGCACCCCAAAGACCGGGAAAATAGCGGATCCCGTTCTTTTCGCAACTTCAATAAACCCCGCGGGGGCCAGGGTCTTTCTTCCGAAAAATTCAACCGGAATACCCTGCTTCACAGCCTGGTCCGCCGCGATGGCCACCACGGAGCCCTTCTCAAGCGCGCGTATAAATTCTTTGATGGAAGATTTCCGTCCTATCAACTCGGAGCCGTGGCCTGTTCTCAGATGATTGAAAAACTCGCTTATTTTTTTGATGTTCTGCTCCCGGACAAGAACCTTGACGGGAACCCCGATATAATGACAGCAAATATGCAAAAATTCCCAATTCCCAAAGTGAGAGCTGAGAAAAATCATTCCCTTCCCTTTCGCGATGGCGCGGCGCATCTCTGTAAGGTCGGAAATCTCCACATGACGTTGGAAATACTGTTCATCCACCAGAGGGAAGCGTAAAACTTCCACGGCCATGCGTCCCAGGTTCTCAAGGCTTGTTCTGGCAATACGCTTCAGTTCTCCAAGCGATTTTTCTCCCTTAAAAGCCGCTTTCAGATTAAGGTAACCGATGCTCTTTCCCGTCCGGCAATAGTAAACGATGCGCCCGATCCAGGTCCCGCAGGCAAGCGCCGCACCCAGCGGAAGAGCCCGCAAAAAGGCCGCAAGAAACCGCAGCAAATAGTAACCGATGGCATCAAGCATAAGCTTTCTCCCGCTCCTTGTGTCCCTTGATTAACTCGGAAAGCCCGGCATTCAGCGTCTCTTCTCCGGAAACAATTTTCAGCCTAACCTTGAGAATCCAAGGATTCAACCTCTCTTTTAACAGCACGGGGTTACGGCTCAAATCTTTTTCCGTGGTGATAACAGTTTGAATGCCGTTTGTTTTCATAAATTGAAGGATTTGTCCGGCATCGCGCAGCGTGAAAGCATGATGATCCGGAAATTCAAAAAATCGCAAAATTTCTATCCCCAGGCTTTTCAGCGTATCCGCGAATAACCGAGGCGCCCCCACGGCGCAAAAAGCCGCGGCTTTTTTGCCCCGAAATGCTTCCGTATTTTGCGACGCGCCGGATAAGGCTTCAAAAAAGGAAACGGGCTCATGCACCGCCTCGACCCACCCGGCCTGCGGAGCTTCGCGCAGCAGTTTCGCTTTAAGCGCCTCGAACTGATCATGACTCACACGGTCCGTGTGCGTAAGGACAAGCGTTTGAGCCCTGGACAAAGCGGACACCGGTTCTCTTAACTCACCGGCCGGAATCAAACGCCCGTTGCCGAAAGGGTCGGCCGCGTTGACCGCGACAATGTCCCAGTCTCTTTTTAACGGCCAGTGCTGAAAAGCGTCATCGCAGAGAATGACGTCCGCCTCTTTACGGGAAACGATGCAGGAACCGGATAGGTCCCGATTACTGCCCACGCCCACGGGAACCCCCGGAAGATTGCCCGTGATTTCTCTCCATTCATCCGAACCGTAGCCACGGGTCAGCACGGCCGGTCTTTGCCCCAAACGCTGAACCATTTTGGCAAGCTCGATAACCAGAGGGGTTTTCCCGGTGCCGCCCCAGGTGATATTGCCTACGCTGATAACCGGAATGGACAGCTTCGCCCGGCGCAAAATTCCACGCGTGTAGATATTTCTATGGCACCAAGCGGCTTTTCCGTAAATAACGCTTAAAAAACTCAAAACTCCTTTAAAGGTCAGGCTTAAAATATCTTTGCGGCCGCCTCGTATGACGGATAAATAATAATTTCGTATCACAGTGCCGCTCCTATCGCTTCGGGCAAACTCACGCGATTTCCATTTTTTAGAAAATTCAAAATAAACTCGGCGTTTTTCTGCGTGGCGCCCTGATATTTTTGCACCAAATCATAAGCCTTAAGCCCGGTTTGCCTAGCCAGGGCCGGCGCAAGCAGCATTTTTTTCAAAAAATCGTAAAGTTCCGTCTCGTTCAAAACCTCGTAACCGCCCTGCTCTGTTTTCAGCCGGTCATAAATCATCTGAAAATTGAACACATGCGGCCCGAATAAAACCGGTTTTTTGAATATCGCGGCCTCAATCGGATTTTGGCCGCCGTGTCTGATCAGGCTGCCTCCCATAAACGCCAAATCCGCGACAGCGTACCATTTCTTAAGTTCCCCCATGGTGTCAAGAATAAGCACATCCTCCACGGGCGCGGAGAGATTTGCGTACCGTTTGCACCGGAAGCCGTTTTCCGTGACCTCATCAAAAATATTTCCGGATCGCGTGACGTTACGCGGCGCAAGCACCAGCTTGAGCTCGGGAAATTCAAAACGCAATTTACGGAAAACGCCGATCAGGATTTTCTCTTCGCCTTCATGCGTGCTTCCCCCGATCAGAACTCTGGCCTTGGGTGAAGGGAAAAATTTCTCCCGGAGAGAACGCGCTTCATCGTCGCTGATATCCACGGTAACGTCAAATTTCATATTGCCCGTTATCTCAATCCGCGAAGCCGGCACGCCGATTTCCTGCAGTCTGTCGCTGTCCCACTGAAATTGCACCAGAAAAAAATTTATCCGTTCCAGAACCGGCTTGATCAAAGAGCGTATCCAACCGTAGCGTTTTGAGGACGCCTGAGAAAGACGCCCGTTGACAACACCCACTGGCACGCCATCCTTATGGGCGGCAAGAATCAAATTGGGCCAAATCTCAGTCTCCATCAAAATGATCAAAGAAGGTTTGATGGCTGCCAGAGTCCTTTTAACGACGCCACTCAAATCAAAAGGAAAATAAAAAACGGAATGACCGGGAAAAAGTTTCCTGGCCACGGCCTGCCCCGTGGGCGTCACGGTCGAAAGCGCAACTTTCCATCCGGTCAAATCCTTCCCCAACTTTTCCACCAAAGGCCGCGCGGCAAAGACCTCACCCACGCTCACCGCGTGAATCCAAACAACCTTTTCCCCTTTAAGCGCGTTTTTAAACTCCTTCGAAAAAACTCCGTACCTTTGCGCGATCAAACGGCCCTTTTCCTTCTCCTGCCTGAGTCGTCCCAGGAAAAAGGGGAAATAAAAAATGGAAAAAAGAGTGAACGCAATATCGTAAAGAAAACGCATGGCGATTTTAAGCCCTGGGGTGGACTTTTTCGTAAACCTCCTTAAGGCGCTTGGTGGTCACGTGCGTGTAAATCTGCGTCGTGGAAAGACTCTCATGGCCGAGAAGCTCCTGCACGCTGCGCAAATCAGCTCCACGGTCCAAAAGGTGCGTGGCAAAACTGTGGCGCAGAGTGTGCGGCGAAACCTGCTTTTGAAGCGAGGCCTTTCGCGCGTACTTGATAAGGATTCTGCGCACGCTTCGGTCCGTGAGCCGCGTGGAATTTTTGTTCAGGAAAAGAGCGCCGTTAGTTTTACCGGAATCATTCCCGCGTTTTTCCAGATATTCGCGGATCGCCTCCTGCGCCTTTCTACCGATGGGGACCATCCTTTCTTTCTTCCCTTTGCCGCGGATACGCAAAACACCGCCCAGAACATCCGTGTCTTCCACATTAAGCCCCACAAGCTCACTCACCCGGATGCCCGAACTGTATAACGTTTCAAGAAGCGCCCGGTCGCGTTTGGAAGAAAGCGAGGCGCCCGCGACCGCTTCCAGCAATTTCTCAATCTCCTGAATTTCGAGGAAGGAGGGAAGTTTTTTCTCCCGTTTGGGCGTGGCAATCCCCACCGCCGGATTATTCGCAATGACATTCTCGCGGGTCAGAAATTTAAAAAAGGAACGAAGGCAGGCCAGTTTTCTTGAAATGGTACTTTTTGAATAGCCTTTTTCCTTCAGGTGGGCCAAAAATTTCCGAATGGCGATATAATCCACTTCACGGGCCGGCTTTCCGCCGGTCACGGCAATAAATTCAACCAGATCCACTCCGTAATTTTTTACGGTGTGAGGCGATGCGTTTTTTTCACCCTGCAGATATAAGAGAAATTGATCTCGTGCGTTTTCAAGCTTCATCGTCGTGCGCCTATTCTTCCCCGCCTAAACCGGGGCATCGCCCGGGGCGGTGCCGCTTCAGCAAACGGCCTAGGCAACCCCCTCCTGAGTAGCTGGCCCCTCGCCTGCCGCTCGGGACTGCTCATTCTTCGGCGGCTGAATAGCCGCTCGTTCGGGCGGCCCCTCGCCTGCCGCTTGGGACCGTTTGCTCAGGCCGCCATCCGCGACTTTGTCGGACGGTCCCGATCGATCGGATCGGGACTGCGCGCTCTTCGGCGGCTGGATAGCCTCCCGTTCAGGAGCCCCTTCTTCAGGCTTTTGCGGAAGCTGATTGGTAATGTATTTGCAGTTAGGATAATTCGAACAGCCGTAAAATCTCCGCCCTTTTTTCGCCCGCCTCTGAACAATGTCTCCGTTACAGCCTTCATTGGGGCAACGGAAACCGGTGGGAATGGATTTGGTGTATTTGCATTCCGGGAATCCGGAACAGGCCATGAATTTTCCAAAACGGCCTCGGCGTATCACCAGGGGCTTGCCGCAAATATCGCATTTATACTCCGTCTCAACCGCCGCCTCTTTGACATTGGGCATTTCTTTTTTCGCTTCTTCGAGATGCGCCGAAAACGGATTGTAAAAATCCCGTACGACCTGGGTCCATTCAAGGGTTCCTTCTTCCACCTTGTCCAATTCCTCTTCCATGCCGGCTGTAAATTCGTAATCCAGAATTTTTGGAAAATGTTTAACGAGAAGGTCCGCCACGGTTTCGCCGAGCTCCGTGGGGATCAAAGCGCCTCCTTTTCTTTCCACATACCAGCGCGAAAGAATCGTGTAAATGGTGGGCGCGTAGGTGCTTGGCCGGCCGATACCTTTTTCTTCCATGATTTTTACCAGCGAAGCGTCGTTGAACCTTGCGGGCGGTTTGGTGAAATGCTGCTGACTGCGTATTTCATGCCGGGTAAGCGCTTCGCCCTTGATCAGGATGGGCAAATTGAGGTTTCCCTCCTCATCTTCCGTTTCTTCTTCGTCCGTTTTCTTTTTCTTCCTGGACTTAACCGGTTCCGCCAAATCATAGGCCCGAAGAAAACCGGGGAATAGATTTTGCGTGCCCGCCGCCCTGAACTGATAATCCGTTCCGGCTAAAATAATCACGGTGGTCACCTGATCTACAGCTTCCGCCATTTGGGAGGCAACGAATTTTCTCCAAATTAATTCGTAAAGTTTGAACTCGTCCTTTTCCAAATAGTCCTTTACTTTTTCCGGGGTGCGGTAAACCGAAGTCGGGCGTATGGCCTCATGGGCTTCCTGCGCGCCTTTTTTGGATTTATAAACATTGGGGGATTCGGGCAAATAAGACGGGCCATATTCGGCGCCAATGAATTTCCGGACATCCTCGAGCGCTGTGGCGGATATATTAACGGAATCGGTTCTCATGTAGGTGATCAACCCCACACTGCCGTCCTTGGAGCCCAAGTCCATGCCTTCATAAAGCTTTTGCGCGATTAGCATGGTTTTGGCTGCCGTGAAACCGAGTTTGGTATAAGCTTCCTGCTGAAGCTTGCTGGTGGTGAAAGGCGGCAGAGCTTTACGCCGGCGTTCTTTCTGCTCAATCTCGGAAACTGAAAATTTTTCTTTCTCAAGAATTTCCTTGAGCGACTGCGCCTGGGCTTCCGCGGCTATCTCGAATTTCTCGCCTTTGATTTTTTCGAGCTTAGCAAGAAATTTTTCCTTTTCAACTTCTTCCCTTTGAGAAGATAGAAGAGCCTGAATGCTCCAATATTCCTGCGGCTTGAACGCGCGGATTTCCTTTTCCCTTTCCACAATCATCCTGAGGGCCACGGACTGCACTCTGCCGGCGCTTAATCCGGAGCCGACTTTTTCCCAAAGAAGAGGGCTCAAATTGTACCCCACGATGCGGTCCATAACGCGGCGGGCTTGCTGGGCATCCACCAGTTTCACGTCAATGTCGCGCGGATGTTTGAAAGCTTCGCGCACGGCCTGTGGCGTGATTTCATTGAAAACCACCCGTTTGACTTTAGAGGCCATGGCTCCGAATATATTGGCCAAATGCCAGCTGATGGCTTCACCCTCACGGTCAGGGTCAGGCGCGAGATAAATGGCCTCTTTCCCCTTGGCGGTCTTTTTTAAATTACTCACTGTTTTCTTAGCCTTGACGGGCACAATGTATTTGGGCTGAAAATTATTTTCAATATCAATACCCATCCGGCTGCGCGGGAGGTCCCGGACATGCCCCATGGAGGCTTCCACGATGTAATCTTTCCCCAAATATTTATTGATGGTTTTAGCTTTGGCGGGAGATTCGACAATCACAAGGTTTTTAGGTCCCTTGGGCACTTTGGCTTTCATAAGGCCCCTCCCCCCACAAAATGGACGATTTCCAGGGAATCATCACTGGATAGAAAGGTTGTATTATAGAGAGAACGGTTCACAATCCTGCGGTTCAATTCCAAAACCACGCCCTTGGCATTAAGACCGGCTTCCTGCAAAAACTGGGATAGGCTCATACGCTGCGATAACTCCCTTTTCTGTCCGTTCACACGGATCCAAATTTTGTCTGCCACCAATTCACTCACGGGATTTACCTTAGTATTCGAGTTAAACGTCTCTTACCCTGATTCCTTTAATGCCTTATCATAGAGAGACTAACGTCCTATAAACAAGAGGGAATTATACTTGAGCGGGATTGGTTTGTAAAGAAAAGCTTAGTAAAAACTCGCAACCTTTTGAATCTAAAAGGCTTATAGATAACAAAAAGTCAAAACGTGATCAGCGCGTGGGGTTCAAAGCCCTTCAGTTTATCCCGCCCCTGGAGAAATGACAGCTCAACAAGAAACCCAATGCCGGCCACAATTCCCCCCATTTTTTTCACCAGTTGACAGACTGCAGAAGCCGTCCCTCCGGTGGCCAGCAAGTCGTCAATAAGGAGCAGCCTCATACCCTTTTCAATAGAATCCTGATGAATTTCCAGGGTATCTTCGCCATATTCAAGCTGATAGGAAATTCTTTCTGTCACGGAAGGGAGCTTGCCCTTTTTGCGCACCGGTATAAATCCGGCCTTGAGCTCATAGGCCACGGCCGCGGCGAAAATAAAGCCGCGGGATTCAATGCCGACGACTTGTTCAACGCCGGAGTCAGAAAAACGCTCGGCAAGGAGCGCGACGGCTGTATGAAAAGCCTCCGGGTCTTTGAGCAAGGGCGTTATGTCTTTGAATAAAATACCTTTTTTGGGGAAATCGGGGATATCGCGTATGAAACTCTTTAATTTCTCTTGATTCAGCGTCGCAGCCATTAGTAGATGTAATCCTCCAGTTTGTCCTGTTCCTGTTTGACGCGGACCCTGATTTTTTTAAGGGCCGAGTGTTCGATCTGTCTTACCCTTTCGCGGGTGATTCCAAAATCCTGGGCCACTTCTTCCAGCGTGTGCCTTTCTCCGCCCTTGATGCCAAATCGAAGCAGTAAAATCTGGCGTTCGCGTTCATCCACGTAACCGAGCAGTTTGTCGATTCTCTCGTTTTTGAAAAGCTCATCCACCATCCGCTCGGGCGCTTCAAACGAATCATCTTCGATGAGGTCTATCAGCTCCGCTGTGCCGTCAATGCTAACGGGCATATTGAGGGAGCTGGGCTTGGTCACGAGGTTCTCGATGTCGCGTACTTTTCCGAGAGGAACTTTCATCACATCCGCAATCTCTTTGCGCGACGGAATGCGGTCAAGTTTCTGCATCAGGTGATCGCGGACTTTCCTCCATCTTGAAATCAAATCATACATATAAACCGGAATGCGGATAGTCTTGCCCTGATTGGAAAGGGAACGCATGATGGCCTGTTTAATCCACCAGGAAGCGTAAGTGGAAAACCGGTATCCGCGTTTGTAGTTGAATTTGTCCACAGCGCGCATGAGACCGATATTGCCTTCTTCGATCAAATCGGAAAACGGAAGTCCCATGTTCGCGTACCGTTTGGCGATGCTGATAACAAGGCGAAGATTGCTCTGAATCATCCGGTGCCGCGCCTCTTTGGCTCCGCGCGTCCCTGACCGGATTTTCCGCGAAAGATCCACCTCATCCTGCGGCGTGAGTAACGGAATTTTCTCAATCTGCTTCAGATAAATCTGAAGCGGTGACTGTTCAAAACCTCGCGTCTCATCGGAGGGTGATTCCCCGGCGTCGTTCTCGTCATCCTCATCGGATTTTCGGCGCCGGGGAGGCTTCGTCTTAGCCTTTTCCTGGCCGGGCTTCTCCACCGTTTCAAGTTCAGGCTTTTCTTCTTTTTTGCTTTTTTTCAGCGAAGGTTTCTTCCCCCCTTTTTTCCGGGCAATCCTTTGTGCCTTACGCTTCAGGACCGCCTTTTTACGGGACAGTTTTTTCTTCGCTTTTTTAGCGGCTTTCTTTTTCTTTCGCGCCATAGACCCTTATTTTTTCTTTTTTGCCGCCTTTTTTTCACGAATCATGGCCTGCGCCGCGGCCAGACGCGCGATGGGGACGCGGTAGGGCGAACAGCTGACATAATTCATACCGACACGGTGGCAGAATTCGACGGAAGCCGGATCTCCTCCGTGCTCACCGCAAATACCCACCTTAAGGTTTTCTCTCACGCTGCGGCCCTTTTCAATTCCCATTTTCACCAGAAAGCCCACGCCCTCCTGGTCGAGAGACTGAAACGGGTCGCGCTCCACAATGCCTTCTTCAACGTATTTGCCGAGAAAAACCCCGACGTCATCCCTTGAAAAACCGAAAGTCATTTGTGTCAGGTCATTGGTTCCAAACGAGAAAAACTCCGCTTCCTGCGCGATTTTATCCGCAATCACGGCAGCGCGGGGGATTTCAATCATAGTCCCCAGCATGTATTGCACTTTCTCACCTTTTTCCTCAAATACTTTTTCAATGACCTTGATCGACTGCTCTTTCAGCCTCGTGTACTCCGCCTTGATACCCACCAGCGGAATCATGATTTCAGGCTGAACCTTAATGCCCTTCTTTTTCACGTTGCAGGCCGCCTCGACAATAGCCCTCACCTGCATGATGTAAATTTCCGGATACATAATCCCCAAACGGCAGCCGCGCTGTCCGAGCATGGGATTGAATTCCGAAAGACTGCGCACCCGATTCTTGACTTTATCGAGCGAAATATTCATGACTTGCGCCATTTCTTTCTGCGCATCTTCTTCGTGGGGAACAAATTCATGAAGAGGCGGATCGAGAAGACGAATCGTCACGGGAAATCCTTCGAGGGCCTTGAAAATCCCCTCAAAATCCTGGCGCTGCATGGGAAGAAGTTTGGCCAAAGCCTTTTCGCGGTCTTCCAGCGTGTCAGCTAAAATCATTTCACGCATGGCCACAATGCGCTCACCTTCAAAAAACATGTGCTCCGTGCGGCAAAGCCCGATGCCTTCGGCACCAAATTTGCGCGCCACTTGAGCGTCATGCGGCGTGTCAGCATTGGTACGCACTTTCAAACGGCGAATTTTGTCCGCGTACACCATCAGCTTTGCAAAACTGCCGCTCAGCTCAGGCTCCACGGTTTTCACTTCGCCCAGATAAACTTCTCCGGTTGAACCGTTGAGGGAAATAAAATCCCCTTCCCTGACCGTCTGGCCATCGGCGATGAAAAGTTTCTTTTCGTATTCGATCTGCAAGGTACCGCAGCCCGCCACGCAGCACTTTCCCATGCCGCGCGCGACCACGGCCGCGTGCGATGTCATACCGCCGCGGGCCGTGAGAATACCCTGGGCCGCGTGCATACCGCCCACGTCTTCAGGGGAAGTCTCAATGCGAACCAAAATCACCTTTTCTCCTGCTTTGCCGCGCGCTTCCGCGTCATCCGCCGAGAACACCACCTTACCCGTGGCCGCACCCGGCGAAGCAGGCAATCCTTTGGCAATCACTTTTCTGACCGCCTTGGGATCAAACATAGGATGCAAAAGCTGGTCCAAACTCTTGGGATCCACGCGCAAAACGGCCGTGTCCCAATCGATCAATTTTTCTTTCACCAGGTCGCAGGCGATTTGCACCGCGGCATGGGCCGTTCTTTTTCCGGAACGGGTTTGCAGAATAAACAACCGGCCTTCTTGAATCGTGAATTCAATATCCTGCATGTCCCGGTAATGCTTCTCAAGTTTGTCTTTGAGTTTGACCAGCTCGGAATAAACGGAAGGCATGCGTTCCTTCAAAGCCAGGATAGGCTCCGGCGTTCTGATGCCGGCCACCACGTCTTCTCCCTGGGCGTTGACGAGGTATTCACCATAAAAAATCTTTTCCCCCGTGGAGGGATTGCGCGTGAAGCACACGCCGGTTCCGGAACTGTCTCCCATATTGCCGAACACCATGGCCTGAACGTTCACGGCCGTTCCCAATAGACCGCGAATGTCATAAAGCTGTCTGTATTTGATGGCGCGCGGATTGTGCCAGGATCCGAACACGGCTCCAACGGCCTTATCAAGCTGCTCGCGGGGATCACTCGGAAACTCCTCGCCCGTTCCCTCTTTGTAAACTTTCTTATAGAGGCGCACGATTTCCTTCAAATCATTGGCCGTGAGATCAGTATCATTTTTCACGCCCAGCTGATGCTTCTTATGGGACAGGATTTCTTCAAACTTCTCATGCTCCACGCCCATGACCACGTCGCCGAACATCTGAATGAAACGCCGGTAAGAATCCCAGGCAAATCTCTCATTTTCGGTTTTAATGATCATGCCCTGGACTGTGTCGGAATTAAGACCCAGGTTAAGAACCGTGTCCATCATGCCAGGCATGGAAACCGCGGCGCCGCTGCGAACGGAAACCAGAAGAGGATTGTCCTTATCGCCGAACTTCGCGCCCATGGCGTTCTCGAGTTTGGCCAGGTTGGCATCAATCTGCTCTTTCAAACCTGCGGGATATTTGCGCCCCAATTTATAGAAAAGATCGCACACCTCCGTTGAAATGGTGAATCCCGGAGGAACCGGAATTCCGATATTCGTCATCTCGGCCAGATTGGCGCCCTTGCCTCCCAACAGATCGCGCATCGTGGCATTGGCCTCCGCCTTGCCGTTCCCGAAAAAATAAACGTATTTGCTTGATTTCCCCTTACCCTTCGCCTGCGATTTCTTCTTCTTAGCCATAACTGACATTCTTTTCTCCTTTCAAAAACCGCTATCTAGCGGCACTTGTTTTAACCACTTTTAGTCTTGCTGATTCACCAACGACAAATCTGCGACATGATCGACATAAATTCGGTTGATTTTCTTCATCAAAGCGCGGCGGTTCTCCCTTAGCGGAAGGTCCTCCACATTCACCAGCACTTTATCAAAAAATTCATGAACCGGCCCGTAAAATATTTGCCCGTAAAGGTCAGTCGCCTTGTCGAATTTTTCCTCCCGGGCCAATCGGTCAAAGTCCGAAATCTTATCGTTCACGATTTCGAACAATTTCTGTTCCGGCTTCTCTTTCAGGAGCTCAGACTTGATCTCCTCCTGAATATTCGAAGCCCCTTTCAAAATATTATGAGTTCTTTCAATCACTTTATGCGCCCGGTCAAAAGAGGCGCGCTCTTTCCCGTAAAAAGACTTGAGAAGCCCGTACCGCAAGAAGACACTGCCCAAATCAGACCAAGATGTTTTGAACACGGCTTTCAGGATCTGATCGTCTTTAGACCCGGCCGAGGCGCCCAATTCAAAAGCCAGCCTCTCCTTAAAAAAAGCTTCCAGTCTGCCCAGTATCTCGGTTTCGCTTTTGCTAAGCCGGGTGCCGTAAAGGCGTATCGCAGCTTGGCTGATATCTTTGAGGTCAAAACGAGGGCCAAAAGCCCGGATGATTTTCACCACTCCGCCCGCCGCTCGGCGTAAAGCGTAGGGGTCCTGGCTTCCGGTCGGTTCAAGGCCAATGCCGAAAGCGCCTACTAGAGTATCTATTTTTTCAAGAATAGCAAGCAAAGAACCCAGCCGGGTCTGCTCTTTAAGCAATTCCCCATACGGCTGGGAAAGGCTCTTGGGTAAATAATGATCCGCGATGGCGGAAGCGACTTCTCCGGGTTCGCCGCCGGCCATGGCGTATTCGCGGCCCATAATCCCCTGGAGCTCGGGAAATTCATACACCATGTGCGTGAGCAAATCCGCCTTGCAAAGGAAAGCCGCCCTTTTGAGCCGGTCCGTTTCCCCGGAAGAAAGTTTAAGGGCATTTGCCAGAATTCCGGCGAGTTCTGCCAGCCGGAGTGTTTTGTCGTGCATGGTTCCCAATTTGCCCAGAAAAATAATGCCGGTGAGCTTTTCGACTTTTTTCTCCAAAGACTCCTTGGTGTCCTCGGTGTAGAAAAACTGCGCGTCACGGAGTTTAGCCTCCAGCACGCCTTGGTAATTTCGGATGATTTTCGATAGATTGGATTTTTTTCCGTTCAAAACCGCGGCAAAAGCAGGTTTTAAATGATGATTGGCGTCATAAACCGCAAAAATTTTCTGATGCTTTTTCATCGAAGTGGAAAGGATTTCAGCCGGCAGCGAAAGAAAACTTGTGCTGAATTTACCGGCCACGACATAGGGCTCTTCTACGAGCTTGGCCGTGAGCTGGACCAGCTCTTCCTCACAGGCCGCATTCCCGGTTCGGGAGGCAAATTGCCGCCGGATTATTTGTTCCCTCTTTTCCTTTTCCAGGACGACATGCGCTTTTTCCATCAATTTCAAGAAAGCCTCCCAATCAGCCTTTTTTACCGCGATTTTCCGGGGTGCGAGAAATCTGTGGCCGAAAGTAAAACGATTGGCGCGCACATTACCCACCGACAGAGGGAGAACCTTGGAATCCAAAAGACTCAAAATCCACCGGACAGGACGGGGGAATGAAATCTGCGAAGCGTCCCAGCGCATAGCTTTGGGAAATGAAAATGATTTTAGAAATTCGGGAAATAAAACCGGAAGAATCTGCTCGGCTTTTTTTCCGGCCAGAGTTTTACGCGCCGCCGCGTAAACGCCACGGGGCGTTTCCTTTTTGACGATGTCCTTCGCTTCCAGATTTTTGGATCTTAAAAAACCTTCAAGCGCGAGCGTGGGATTGCCTGAAGCGTCATAAGCCTTGTCCCAGGAGGGGCCTACCCATTCCGCGATTTCAGCCGCCTGTCTCGCGGCCAGCCCCTGGATGAAAAAAACCACGCGGCGCGGCGTGGTGGCAACTCTTACCGATTCAAACGCAAGGCGTTCTTCGCGCAAACGGGCTTCCGCGCGGGACTTGAATTGGGCTTCGACAAGTTCCAGACTGTCTGTGGGTAATTCTTCCGTGCCTATTTCTAAAAGATAATTCTTAAGTTGCTCCATGGAAAATTCAGACTCGCGCTGCTCTTTTGCTGCGTTTCTTAATCAGAGGATGACCCAGTTCTTCCCGGAGTTTAAGATACCCTTCGGCGCAGGCCTTGGCCAGCGCTCTGACTCTCGCGATGTAGCGGGGCCTTTCCGTCACGCTCACCGCGCCTCTGGCGTCGAGAAGATTAAAAACATGCGAGGTTTTCAGGCAGAGGTCATAAGCCGGAAGGATTAAATTTTTATCCAGCAGGCGCTTGGACTCCGTTTCAAAATCATTGAAATGCCTTAAAAGCATTTCAATATCCGCCTCCTCAAAATTGTAGCGTGAAAACTCTTTCTCGTTTTCAACGTAAATTTCGCCGTAAGTGACATCTTCATTCCAGCGAAGATCAAAAATCGATTGTTTGCCCTGCAAAAACATGGCGATTCTTTCCAGCCCATAAGTGATTTCGCAAGAAACGATATCTAGGTCAATGCCGCCGCATTGTTGAAAATAAGTGAACTGGGTGATTTCCAAACTGTCCAGCCAAACCTCCCAGCCCAGTCCCCAGGCTCCCAAAGTCGGCGACTCCCAGTCATCCTGAACAAAACGGATGTCATGGCTGTCAACATCAATGCCCACTTCCCGCAGGCTATTCAGATAAAGCTCCTGACTGTTTTCCGGTGCAGGTTTGATAATCACCTGGTATTGAAAATAATGCTGGGTACGGAGAGGATTTTCGCCGTATCTGCCGTCCGTGGGACGCCTGGAAGGTTCCACATAGGCGGCTTTCCAAGGTTCAGGGCCAAGAGCCCGCAGAAAAGTATGCGGAGAGAACGTGCCCGCACCCACTTCCAAATCATACGGCTGGACAACGAGACATCCCTGCCGGGACCAATAGGTGTTTAATTTTTGAATTAAGTTTTGAAATGTCGAGGGGTTAGACATGCTCAAAAATTGTATCAAATCAACGGGCATAAATCAAGAATCGAGTAGGAGGGGGTGCCTACCACTTGATACAGTTAAAGCTGAGAGCCAAAAATGACGAATCCGTAGGGAAAGGAGATTACCCCTATGGACAACGTAAAACAGGCACTAAAGGAAGAAATGGCACGGAAAATCCAGAAAGGTCTGGATGAAATCATGTCGCGACCGCTTGGCAATTTGGATCAGATGGAAGAAGCGGTAGGCAAACTGAAAGCGGAATTGGGGCGAGAGACTCTGGAGAGATTGATTGCGTTAAAAAAAACTCTGAAGACGACGGATTAAGGTCAAGTTGTCCGCATTGCAAGATCGCCTTGGCAAAAGAGCGAGAGGTAAGACGGCACGTAGATACGACAGAGGGATATGTGGGTTACGGTCGAATGCGCTACAAGTGCCGTAAATGTGACAAGGGCTATTATCCGCTCGATTTAAGTCTGGAGTTAAGCGCCCGTTCACGCATGAGCCGGAGGAAAGAAAGATTGTTAGCTCGTCTCGCAGCAAGGCTTCCCTATGAAGAAGCCAAAGCCGTTTATGAAGATCTCAGTTATCAAAAGACCGGGAGCATGACGATTCATCGGACAGCTCAAGCTCTTGGCCAAGAACTCCGAAAAACCCCTCCGGCCGTGGCGTTGGCAGGCAAGCAGGATAAAATGCATGTAACCGCAGACGGCGCCATGATCCATATTCGTGGGGAAGGTTGGAAGGAAGCCCTTGTTGGGGCTGTCTACGATGTGGATAAATCTCGCGAAGCGACACAGATAGTTTATGCGGCGCGATTAGGAAACCGGGAGGCCCTGGGGCATGATCTTTACCGTCTTGCGGGACAACCGGAATCGCAGGAGAGTCAAGGGATGGCGTTTGTGGCTGACGGAGCGAACTGGCTTGACGAAATCAAGGATCTGCAATTTCCTCTTGCGACCCGCATTATCGATCAGTGGCATGCGCGGGAATATCTGTGGAATCTGTCCAATGAGTTTTATGAACAAGGAACCTGGAAGGCTCAAGGTTGGGCAAAAGAAAAGATCCAACTTTTAAAGAGGAATAAGCAGCGAAGCCTAAAGCTGGCGTTTTGCAGAATGGATCCGAAGACGAAGAAACAGCGAGAGATATTGTCCAATACCAGACGATACTTTGGAAATCATGGACACCAGATGAACTACCCTCTCTACCAGAGAATGGGTTTTCATATAGGTTCCGGAGTGGTTGAGGGAGCTTGCAAACATGTGATTCAATCGAGATTTAAACGTGCCGGAATGCGCTGGTCGTGGCCTGGCGCTGAGAATCTCCTGGCTTTAAGAAGTCTCCACATTAATGACAAGTGGGAGCTACTTCAAAACTATCAACGAAATTAACTGTATGGAGTGGTAGGCACCCTTAGGAGGGGAGATTACTCTCCCCGTCCTCTCACACCACCGTACGTACGGTTCCGTATACGGCGGTTCGTAAAGTAGGTTGAAATTGATGCAATTGCCTAAGTAGCGAAATAAGATTCATGCGCTCAAAGTAGGATTTCTTGAAGGCTTCATTCATATGCGAAGCCCCAGAATTCCACCAAGGCCCTCTCTGGTTGCACGCGGACTCAAACGCTCTCTGTTCTTGAATCCCACGGCTCATGAGCTTTCTAGCACGAGTGTACACTCGCTTCAGCTGTCTCCAAATAATGCAGCGAAGCTTACGCCGTATCCAACTGTCGAGTTCCTCGAAGATCAACTTCACTTCCGCGAGCCGGAAATAATTGATCCAGCCCTTAAGAAGTGGATTAACGTCTTCTTGGATGAATCGTTCAAGATTGCGGCCTCTCCCCGCGCGAAAGATTTCTTTGAGCTTCTCTTTGAGCCGCGCCAAAGATTCCACCGCTACTTTTAGTCGGGGAATTCTCTCAGCGGTCATCGAGTAACCAAGAAACTTCCGTTTCCAGGGACGATCAACTGCACTCTTTTCCCGATTCACTTTCAGCCTCAACCGGCTAGCCAAGAATTCAATGACTGACTTCATCACACGCTCTCCCGATTGCTTCGACCCAACATAAATATTGCAGTCGTCAGCATATCGACAGAAACTGTGGCCTCTACCCTCCAACTCTTTATCTAAGTCGTCGAGTAGAATATTAGACAACAGCGGCGATAAGGGCCCTCCCTGCGGAGTCCCTTCCCGCCTCACTTGCGTGATTCCATCCTTCATCATCCCGGCTTGAAGAAAGCGTCGAATAAGAAGTAATACCCTCTTATCCTTCACCTTCCGCGCAACCCGTGCCATCAGCACATCATGATTCACTCGATCAAAGAATTTCTCCAAATCTAAGTCCACGACCCATCTCTTGCCGCTTGCCACATACTGCTGTGCTTTTCTCACAGCCTGATGCGCCCCTCGACCAGGACGGAATCCAAAACTTGATTCAGAAAATTCAGGATCGAATATCGGACTGAGGACTTGATGGACAGCTTGTTGAATGAGCCGATCCAAAACCGTTGGGATGCCCAGCGTGCGCATCCCGTGACCACCAGGCTTGGGAATCTCGACTTCCCTTACCGGCTCCGGCTTGTATCGCCCACTCAACAATTCCTCTTTGATTCTCGGCCATTCGGCTTTTAAGTACTCACGAAGCTCGGCAATCGGCATTTCATCAACTCCGCTTGCCCCTTTGTTTTCCTCTCCTCGCTTCAAGGCCTTCTTCATGTTTTCCCGTTCCACGACTCGTTCCATCAACTGCATTCCTTCCGGACTGGGTTTCGCTCGCCTTGCCGTGATTTTCTCAGACGCTCCCGTTCCGGTACCTCGCAAGTTCCGCTCGCTACCTTCCAGACAGGCTTCAGGTATTTCAACCTTCTTTCCCTGCGTCTTCTCAATCATCGAAATTCAAGTTCCCTTTCCGTTACTTCACGTTCAGCCCTTCATCGAAAAAAAAATCTCTCCGACTAATATGGCCTCTGCTGACTTCTCGTCACTCTTCCTAGTTACCTCTCAGCAATAGTAGCTAACGCAAGCGACGAGATCTCCCCGGGTAATGCGCACTCACCTTCACGCTTATGCCTGCCGCATCTACGTCCATGCTTTCCGTGCAAGTACCGGACTTTAGAGATATTTGCCTCCTCATCCAGCATGGCCGCCTCTATGCGATTCCTGTTCGTCAGACCAGCGCTTTGCCTGCGGCTTCCTTCAGATTCCACCTCGCGATGGACACCCTTGCCGTCCAGCTAACAATTCCCCTTGCCGGGTTTGTAAGAAACTTTCATTCTCAAGTGAGTGCGCCCTGCCGGGCGCACAAAGAAAAAGGCAAGGCGGTTTGCCTTGCCAGTCTTTGGTTTCTTGAAAAATAATTCTTCTAAATCAACCCGTGTTCTCTGAAGGAAAAGAACGTCGAGTCCCCTCCGAGAATCAGATGATCCAACACTTTGATGTCAAGCAGCTTGCCCGCCTCAAGAAGTTTCGTTGTAATACTGCGGTCTTCGGGCGATGGCTCAATTCTTCCGCTAGGGTGTGCATGTATCAAGATAACTGCGGCAGCATTTGACAAAAGTGCCGTCTTAAAAACTTCTCGGGAACTAACTAAAGTCTCACTCAGCGTTCCCACAGAGACCCTGTCCCAGCAGATGGGATGGTTGCCCTTATCCAGGTGAAGCGCAACAAACTCCTCCCGGTCGCGGGTCTCTAAATATTTGAATTGCCGGACAACTTCGGCGGGATCTTTAACGGGGCCAAAATAGGGCACGTCTTTTTCCCTCACGTAACTCGCGACAATACGTTTCAGATATTTCTGATTCATGGTCGACTCCTCTCTAATCGAGTAGGAGGGGAGA
>ASOC01000036.1 GCA_000405945.1 Candidatus Omnitrophus fodinae SCGC AAA011-A17 | reverse complement strand
GGATGGGCAAATAGCATATTCCAGGGTATTGCAAGGTGATCTTAAGCCCATTGACACGCCGTCGAAAGATTTGGTGATTGCAGGGGCAAGGCGGTTAAAAAATTCGGAGCTCATTCAGCCTTCGGAAGCGAATGGCTCTCTTGACGATTTGCTGACGAGGTTCGCCCCTTTCCCTTCGGCCTTGACCTATGGAGAAATTCTTCCCGGAATTTTAAGCCGCGAGTTTGAAGGAATTCGGTCGGGATTTGAAACCCTATTCAAGTCTATCGTCCCTTATTTTAAGGACAGTGCTCAGGCGGCTGAAGCTGCGGCCGCGCGCACGGAGGATCACGTCCGTATTCTAAATCACGTTCTTTTAATCGATCAAAATCTTTATTTGTATGAACGAGACATTAGGACGGCGCATGATTACGCCCTTAGCGCGGCTATTGCTGACAAGGCGCTTTTCGCCACTATTCAGCAGGTATCGTCACACCCTCAGTTGTCCGATATCGTGAATAGTTTTTACCGTTACAGAGCGTATCTCCAGCCGCACATGGTTTACAGGAATGTTTCATTTGCCCGAGACGCGGCTTTTACTTTTCTAGAACAGCTTGCGTTGGATATTGCCGGGTCCATTCGTGAAATCAGGATTGCGGAAGTGGAGGGCTCTCTTGAGCCGGCGTTGATAGGCCCTCAAGGCAGTTTGACCCGGGCCCTTGAAGCGGTTAAGGATATGCGGGATCGCGTGCGGCCAGCCGATAGCAAAGTCCGCGGGTTATCGCTCGGAGATGAAACGCCGGCGGATGAAAGAATAGCCAAACTCGAGGAATTGTTTGAAGCGGACCGTGAGCTTCGGAGAAAAGCTTCTCCACCGCTTTTCTCGCCTTGTCATCATAATGCAGCGTGTATTCATTGACGTACATGGCCACGAATTCATCCACCAGTCTGGGATCCATACCGCGGGAGTAAGGCAGCGCGTACTCCAGCGCGTCACGGCGGTTTAAGAACGCATGTTCAATGCTGGCTTTCAAAATGCCGGCGAGTTTTCTTTGCGTTTCCATGGGCAGATCTTTTTTCACCACATCCGCGCCCAAAGGAAGCGGAAGCCCTGTTTTGGAATCCCACCACTCGCCCAAGTCCATCACTTTGTGAAGCTTATGGCGGCCATAGGTGAGTTGCCCTTCGTGAATGAGAAGACCGGCATCGACCTTGCCCTCATAGACATGCTTCATGATCTGGTCAAAAGGCACCACCTCGGGAATAAAATTGGGTTCATAAAGTTTGAGCAGAAGATACGCCGTAGTCAGCGTGCCGGGAACCGCGATTCTTTTGCCAGCCAGCTTTTTGGAAAGGTCCGTCATGCGGGTGACCACAATGGGACCGTAATGGAATCCGAAACTCGCGCCGGAAGAAAGAATGGCGTACTTGTCGCTGATAAGGCCGTAGGCGTGAAATGAAACCGCCGTGATATCCAGTTCAGCGCGCATGGCCCGGTTATTGAGACTTTCTATATCCTCAATCACGTGCTCGAATTCAAAATTCGCCGTGTCCACCTTGCCTTTGGCGATGGCGTAAAACATGAAAGCGTCATCCGCGTCCGGGCTGTGCCCCAATCGGATAGGCTGCTTGTTAGTTTGCGGTACGGTTTGCTGCTCAACATCGTTCATGATTGACCTCTCATTTCATGCGTTGAAATTTTCAGCTTTTGAAATTCACTTTGAAGCTCCTCGGCCGTCCTGAACCAAACCGAGTGTATGCCTAATTCCCTCGCGGCAGTCACGTTCTCCTCCATATCATCCACAAAAACGGTTTCCTCCGGCTTAACCCGCAGTTTACCGAGAGCTAATCGATAAATTTCAGGGTCCGGTTTGCACAAACCCAATTCATGCGAAGCAAAAATGGCTTCAAAAAGACCAAGCACGGGATAATTCTCAAGCCAGTACCGGTAATGCAGATCCGACGTGTTGGTGATGGCCGCAAGGCGGTAATTCCCCTTGAGGGAACGGACCATCTTTTCCATCGGAACGCTGAGCCAAAAAATATCATTCCAAATCGGCACAAAAACCCGATAATCCATTTTCAAATCAAACTTGCAACGGAGAGTCTCAAAAAAATCTTCGGAGCTGATTTGGCCTTTGGCATAACGGTGCTGCAGCTCGGAAAGATAAAAATACCTTTCGATGGTCTCTCCGGAGAGCCCCGTCACCTCCGCAAACCGCCGGACGCCCCGGAAATAATCAAAAGGAAGAATCACATTTCCAATATCAAAAATCAGGGTCGTGATATGTCCGTTCGAATCTTTCATGCCGTGTCATTATATTAAAAGAGTAAATTATACCATTGAAAGTGCACTGACCTCCAGCTTCTTACGATTTGCCAAAAGCGGGAGCTTAATGATAGGATATCTTTATATTTGAATAACATAGGTCCCGAATTTTACTCTTATGGATTATCTGCTTGCCTGTTATGATTATAAACCGTTCGATGTAACCTATCTGGAGAAAAGATTCGAGGAAATAAAATGAAAAATGAACCTATTGATCCAAAACACAAAAGTAAAGACATCACCCATTGGCCGGAAAAAGCACCGGCAAGAGCCATGCTGCGCGCCGTGGGACTGAATGACAGAGACCTGGACAGCCCTTTTATCGGAATAGCCAACACCGCGTCTGATGTCACGCCCTGCAACCTGGGACTTTACCAGGTGGCCGGCAAAGTCAAAGAAGGCATACGCGCGGAAGGCGGGGTGCCTTTTGAATTCGGCACCATCACGGTGAGCGACGGAATTTCCATGGGCACTGAAGGCATGAAGGCCTCGCTTATCAGCCGCGAAGTGATCGCGGATTCCGTGGAAGTGGTGGCTTTTGCGGAACGCCTTGATGGGCTCGTGACGCTGGCTGGGTGCGATAAAAATCTGCCCGGCATGCTCATGGCCGTCATCCGGCTCAATATCCCTTCGATTTTTATTTACGGCGGGACTTCCCTGCCCGGCCAATTCGAAGGCCATGATGTCAACATTCAAGATGTTTTCGAAGCGGTGGGGAAACACGCCCAAGGCCACATGACCGATGACCAGTTAAAGAAACTCGAGGCCTCAGCCTGCCCGGGCGCGGGAAGCTGCGCGGGCATGTTCACAGCCAACACCATGGCCAGCGTGATTGAAACCCTGGGCATGATGCTTCCGGGCACGGCCGCGATTCCGGCCGTGGATCTGAGACGGCTTGAAACTTCGTTTGAAGCCGGCAGACAGGTGCTACGTCTTCTCAAGCTGGGAATAAGGCCCCGCGACATTCTCACCAAAAAAGCTTTTGAGAACGCTATTGCCGCGGAAGTCGCGCTGGGAGGTTCCACCAACGCAGTGCTGCACCTCCTTGCTCTGGCCAAAGAAGCCGGCGTGAAATTAACGCTGGATGATTTTGAAAGAATCAGCCGGAAGACTCCGCATATCGGGGACATGAAGCCGGGTGGGCGCCATGTCATGTCCGATCTCGACCGGGTCGGCGGCGTACCGCTTATTTTAAAAACCCTGCTCGATGCCGGACTTCTTCACGGAGACGCACTCACCGTGACCGGAAAAACGCTGGCTGAAAATTTGAAGGAGTTCAAATTGGACCATCCCAGAGCGCATGAAGTCGTGCGTCCTTTATCGAACCCTATTCACTCGCAGGGAGCTCTTGTAATTCTAAAAGGCAATCTCGCGCCCGAAGGAGCGGTGATGAAACTCACGGGCAGCAAGGATTTCGTATTCAGAGGCCCGGCCCGCGTGTTTGGCCGCGAAGAAGACGCTTTTGCCGCCGTGCAAAATCATAAAATCAAAAAAGGCGCCGTGGTCATTATCCGTTATGAAGGCCCGCGCGGAGGGCCCGGCATGCGCGAAATGCTTGCCGTCACTTCCGCCATTGTGGGACAAGGGGATGAAGGCTCCATTGCCATGGTAACAGACGGCCGTTTCTCCGGCGCGACGCGCGGCCCCATGATAGGCCACGTTTCTCCGGAAGCCGCTGTGGGCGGCCCCATTGCCGTGGTAAAAAACGGGGACATCATCACCATTGATATTCCAAAACGCAAATTGTCGGTTGAAATCAGCCGGCAGGAATTGCGCGCGCGGCTCAAAAAATGGAAGGCCCCGAAACCCCGCTACACGACGGGCGCTTTGGGCAAATACGCCCGGCTTTTCTCCTCCGCTTCGGAGGGCGCTGTCACAGGTATTCAAAAATGACTCGTCCGGCCAAGCGTCCCGTCTTGCGGGGCGGAGTGATGTTTGATATTGACGGCGTGCTGGTCGATGTCCGGCGCTCCTACATCGATTCCATCCGAAAAACGGTGGATCTTTATCTTCAAAGAATCCTGCTCGTTCCTCCGTATAGCGGGACTCTTCTTTCGCGTGAAGACGTCAACGCTTTCAAGTTGCTGGGCGGATTCAACAACGATTGGGACACGGTGTACGGCATTTTGCTCGACCTCCAGTCGCAAGTGGAAAAAGGCCCGCGTAAATGGGAAATCCTGAATTTGAAAAAACTCCGCGGCATGGTCAATTTCAGGCGACTGGCACTCTCCGTTCCAAAACCCTGCGGCATTGAACCGATCAAAAAACTCGTTAAAAATCCCGGCTTGATCAGTTATGCCCTGGCCAAGGACATGTTTCAGGAAATTTATCTGGGTGAAAAACTATTCAGAAAAGACGAAAAACGGCCGCCTCTTTTCAGCCAAGCTAAAGGGCTTATTCATCTTGAAAAATTATTCTTCTGGAAATCCCTGCTCCGCCAACTCCGGGCCATGGATTTCGCGCTTGGCATCGTGACCGGCCGCACCCGCTTTGAGGCGGAATATGTTCTCAAGCGGTTTGGGATCAGAAAATACTTCAAAGCCGTCATCACGCATGATGATGTGGCCCTGGCGGAAAAAAGACGGGAAAAAATCCTGCGCAAACCCCATCCGTTTTCCGTTCTTTCCTGTGCCGGAAAAATCGGCAGGGGTTCCTTCATTTACGTTGGGGATTTGCCGGACGACATCCGCGCCGCCAATTCCTCCAAGAAAAAACTTAAGATTCTTTCCTGCGGAGTCTTGTACGGTCAGGATGATGCGCGCACGGCGGAACGGGAATTTAAAAAAGCGCACGCGGATTTTATGATCAAACGGCCCGCGGATTTGCTACGCGCCGTACGTTGCGAAGGATGAGGGCGTTTCCCAGAGCGTGACCTTCACCACCCGGAGCCGGCTCTTAAGCGCGTAATCGTAAATCAATTTGGCGATATTCTCCGCCGTGGGATTGCACGAAAGAAGAAAAAACGGTTCCTTCTTCTTTTTAAGAATGGGCACAAAGGGGTCTTTCTCATGCAGAATCATGCGGTGATCGAGATTCCGGTCTATCCAGTCTTTGATGACGGATTTGATTTTTTCAAAATCAATCACCATGCCGCGCTGGTCAATCGTGTCGGAGGCAAGCTCGATTTCCACCCTGCCGTTGTGACCGTGCAAATGGCGGCATTTGCCACGGTAATTGAGCAGGCGGTGGCCGTAACAAAAATAAATTTCCTTGGTGACGCTGAACATGGCCATCATCATACGGAGACGCGATTCAAGGGTCAAGGGATTCCATCATGAATAATCATTCACGGGTTTGCGTGCTGACAAGCGGCGGCGTGGAGTCGGGCGCCATGCTCTATCTTCTGGCAAAAAAGTACCGGCAGGTTTATCCCCTGTATGTCAGCCACGGATTTATCTGGGAAAAGGCGGAAATTCACTGGCTCAAACAATTCATTCGCGCGCTAAAAACCGGACACGTGCGGAAAGTGACCGTGCTCCATTATCCGCTGGCTTCCCTTTACGGCCGGCACTGGAGTGTAACGGGCAAAAATGTGCCTTCCGCGTATTCAAAAGATGAGACGGTTTTTCTGCCTGGAAGGAACATTCTTCTTCTCTCCCTGGCCAGCGTGTTTTGTTACACCCGGAATATTCCATCCCTCGCACTGGGTTCTCTTGCCACAAATCCTTTTCCGGACAGTTCTCCGGATTTTTTTAAATCATTTGAGCGTTCGCTCAGTCTGGGTTACGGATGGAAAATTAAAATCATAAAACCTTTCGCGGGGTTGAAAAAAAACGGGGCGATCAAACTGGCCCGGCGTGCGCCATTTGAGCTGACATTTTCATGCCTTAATCCCAGAGGCCGGCGTCATTGCGGAAAATGCAACAAATGCGAAGAACGTAAAAAAGCGGGTCTGCCCCTCGCGCTCGGCGAGGGACCGTTTGCGCTTCGGCGGCCAGACGGCCGCCCGTTCAGGCTGGGGGTTGGCGCTCAAGGCTTATAAGATCTGGGAATGGAAAATTGAAACACGCTGCCCCTGCCTTCTTTGGACTGCGCCCAAATTTTTCCGCCGTGCAATTGCACCAGGGCCTGGGCAATGACCAATCCCAATCCGTATCCTCTGCCGGCACCACGGTCGCCGCTTTGAAATTTTTGGAATAGTTTTGCCAAATGGCTGGCGTCCATGCCTTCACCCGTGTCATGGACTTCAAAAATCACCTTGTCCTGAATCTCCTTAATCAAAAGCTTAATTTCTCCGCCGCTGGGGCGTGTGCTTGATGGCGTTGCTAATAAGATTGATCAGGCACTGTTCAATGCGATTCCTGTCCGCCTCAAAAAAGATAGATTCCGGTTGGGTTTCCCACATGAAAGCGATTTGTTTATCGGAAATCGTAGATTCGAAAAAACGCGCCACATCCGCGGCAAGTTGAGAAACGTCAATGACCGACGCATGAAGCTCCAGTTTACCCGATTCAATCTGCGCCATATCCAGAAGATCACTCACCAACCGGTTCATCCGGTCGATAGAATTCTGAATTTTTTTGATCACCTCTTTCTGCTTTGGTTCAAGATTGCCGGCCAGGCCTTCTCCCAGGTAATCAAGGTAGCCTTGCATCACCCCGATAGGCGCTCTCACATCATGCGCCACCATATGCACCACTTCGGTTTTAAACTCATCCACTTTCTGCAAACGCCGGTGCGCAAGCCGGAGCGATTCGGTTTTATGCCTGACTTCCCGCGAGAGTGTCCAGTTCCAAAACCAAAGAGAAAGAATCACGAGGATAAAAATTCCGCCGGTTGCCGCCAGATAAAGAAGGTAATCGCCTATTTCGTGCTTGGGCTCAAGCGGTGCAAGCCACTTCTTTTTGATACTGTCGTACTGACCGCTGGATTTGACTTCCCGCAAACCCTGATTGATTTTATCGAGCAAGGCCTTGTTCCCATCCTTGACCGCGAAGCACAATTCCAAAGGTTCAAAAGGCTTGCCGACTTCCCTGATATTGTCCGCGGCGAGGTTTTTCATGTAATAAAGCGCCGGTAAACGCGGAAGCACCGCCGCTTCCCCGCGGTGAAGGGAAAGCAGTTTAATCATGTCGCGCATCCGTTTGGCCAGAAGCAGATTGATGCCTATTTTTTGACTGATAAGAAATTCATGCATATTGTCACCGCGCATGACGAGCACGCGCCGGCCTCGCAAACTCTCCAAATCATGAATCTTTTTCTCCTCATCCCAAACAAAAATCGAGTTGTACACAACCATCACCGGTTCGGAGAAATCAAAATAAAGGTCACGATCCAGCGTGTAACGCATCCCGTTCACGGCGCTGATTTTGCCGGTTTCAAGCGCATTGCGCATGGTGTCCCCTTTGTACATTTGCAGGACCGAGATCATCCCTGTCCTGCTTGCCACAGCTTCCGTGAGATCAACCAAAAAACCGGTGGGACTGCCATTGTAGTCACGCCAGGAAAAGGGAGGGTTGTCTTCCGCGGTGCCGATCACAACGCGCTCTTTAGGATTTTCTTCAGCCGGGCTGGCCGGCCAAACTAGGAAAACTGAAAACAATAGGAAGGGTATTAGGAGTTTAAAAACCGCCGCTCTCATGGAGCCCGGCGATCTCTTCTTCACAACCGCCCACTCTTTGCATCGTTGTGCACTCCTGATTTCGGCAGGCATTTTGCAGACTTGGCCTCCAGGGCTTAAAACAAGGTTGATGGAAAATCAGCCGGTTTTTTGGAAAACCTTTCCAGGTTATGGCCCCACGTCACGGGGATTTCATGCACCTGGAAATCCCTCTCTGACTTAAAATATACCCGAGAATAATCCCTACCGTACTGAAAAATATTCTTGGTGATTCTGACATCATCCAGACAATATTTCTTGAGTTCGTCCATTCTGCCTTCGCGGTAAAGACGCACGGCATCGCGGCCGCTTCCGCTTTTGGCCTCCTTCAGAGTCGCAACAGCCACGCTTTGAAGCGTGACACGGTGCCCACGAACCTGCCTTATTTCTTCAAGCAGGTCAAGCACGGGCAGCGTTTCCACGGACAATCCGAGATAAGGCTGCAGCACCGCCAAGTCAAAAGACTTGATATTGAACCCTATTATTAAATCGGTTTGACGGAGGCTTTCCTCAAGCCGGGAAATTTCATTTTCTTCGTAGGTGAAATAAGCGTCAGAGGCTGAATCATAGAAACCGACCACAGACACTTTCAGTTCGTAAATTTTGTTTCTTCCAATTTCATCAAAGGTTTTCTGGGTTTCAATATCCAGGACGGAAAAACGCATTGTTTCCTTTCTGTTT
The DNA here is from genome assembly GCA_000405945.1 of Candidatus Omnitrophus fodinae SCGC AAA011-A17. Lineage (GTDB taxonomy): Bacteria > Omnitrophota > Omnitrophia > Omnitrophales > Omnitrophaceae > Omnitrophus > Omnitrophus fodinae. The sequence continues at coordinate 11,412 of ASOC01000036.1, read as the reverse complement.
ATTCCCCAGCCGACTCATCTACCTCTTCCATTTCCACAGCGCTGGCCCGCCCTGTGATAATACCCCGTTTGGCGGCGCGCACGAAAGAAACCAGATACTTGATTTCGGGCGAATGAAGCTCGCTTTCAATAACTTCAAGCGCATGGCTCACGCTGAAACCGGAACGGTATAAATACTTGAAGGCCTGTTTGATTTCCTCCCGCACGGCGAGCGTTACGCCCGCACGGCGCAATCCCACGGCATTCAGTCCTTGCGCGCGCGCGGGCCTGCCGCCGGCCATGAAAAAGGGGGGCACATCCTTGTTCACGGCCGAAAGCGCGCTCAAAATCGCGAGCCGCCCCACTCGCGTAAACTGATGCAAACCTACCATGCCGGAAATAAAAGCTTGATCTTCCACCACGCAATAGCCGGAAAGCGCAACCAGATTGACCATGATCACGCGGTTGCCGATCACGCAATTATGCGCCACATGGGTGTTGGCCATAAGATAATTGTCGTCGCCGATAACCGTGGCTGATCCTTCTTTGGTACCTCGGTGAATGGTGGAATATTCGCGCAGAATATTGCGGTCTCCAATCCGGGTAAAACTTGAGGTTCCTTTTTTAAAAGCCAAATCCTGCGGCACATGCCCTATGACGGCGCCCATATGAATCTCATTTACGTCGCCGATTTCAGTGCCGGTAGAAATATGGGCGTTGGGATAAATCATGTTCCTGGATCCGATTTTGACCCCGTCCTGAATCACCGCGTTCGGGCCTATTTCATTCCCGTCTCCGAACACGATATTCTTCCCGATCACGGCAGAAGGGTGGATTTGATTCATGATTTCTCCGTTTGAACGGCCAAGGCACTGATTCTGCGAATCACCTCTTCAATCACCCGATTGGGCGTGGACGCACCGCCGGTTACCGCGATGGTGACCTTGCCTTCCGGAAGCCAGCCCGAAGTCACGGCCGAAGTTTTCTCCCCCACCGGTTTATGCTCGATTTTGTTTTTAGAAAGAAGACTTTCCGCGGAATTGACGTGATAATGAGGGATATTGAACTTCGCGGCGATTTCAGCCAAATGCGCGGTGTTGCTCGAATTATAACCTCCTATCACCATAACCAGATCGATTTTTTCATTTTTCAAAAGTTCAAAAACCGCGTCCTGCCTTTCCTGCGTGGCGCTGCAAATCGTGTCATAGTGGCGGAAATGCTCCGCCAGATGCGGCGTTCCGTACTTTTTAACCATGGCCTTCTGCAGCATATTGGCGATTTCCATGGATTCGCTGCTCATCATGGTGGTTTGATTGGCGCATCCGATTTTGAGCAAATCACTGTCCGGATCAAAGCCTGGCGAAACGGCTTTTTCAAAGCATCTGAGAAACGCGGCTCTGTCCCCGCCGTTTATGATGTGATCACACACGATTTGCGCCTCTTGCTTGTCCCATACGACCAAAAACTTGCCGGCGCGCGATGAAGTGGCCCTGGTTTCTTCGTGATCATATTTACCGTGAATAACGGAGGTGAATCCCTCTTCGCTGTATTTTTCAACGCGCTTCCAAACCGCGACCACGGAATTGCACGTGGTGTCCACCAGCAGGCATTTTTTGCTTTTCAGATATTCCAGCTCCTTGACGGTAGTCCCGAAAGCGGGCAAAAGCACAATGTCGCTTTCGCCGATATCTTCCACACCTTTCACGCCTTTATGCGGCCCAGTCAAAAACTGAATTCCCATTTCCATAAGCCTCCGGTTCACGAGCGGGTTGTGAATGATTTCACTTGTGATATAGAGATCCCGGGACGGGAACTTGGCCCTTGTTTCATAAGCAAAATCAATGGCCTTGTCCACCCCGTAACAAAAACCAAACTCCTTGGCCAAACGGAAAGTCAGATGCCCTGAACACCAGCGGTACCCATTGACTTTCATTTCCTCAATAAGATCGCTTTTATAGTTTTCCGCCAGTTGTGGCAGAATTTCCCGGCGCAGGCCAAAACCCTTGGTTCTTACGTTGGAGCTCTCAGAGCTTAGCATTATTATAACCCATTATTTTATATATAGTTACGTAATTAAAATTCCGACTCTTAAGTTCAGTATAGGGCAAATTGCTCCAAAAAATCAACCATTTTCACCTCCAGTCTTTCACCTGCAAAATGATTGATTTCCGGGATTCCGGCCGGGCTGGTAACATTGATTTCGGAAATCATCCCGCCTATCAGGTCAAGCCCGACAAAATACAGACCATCTTTCCTGAGTCGAGGCCCGACGCTTTCTATAATTTTCCGTTCTCGATCACTTATCGTGCTTTTTTCGTATCTGCCGTCCCTGAAAACACTGACGCGAAAATCTCCGGCCGGCGGGATGCGGGTGTAAGCGCCCAAAAATTCACCGTTCAGCATCAACACCCGCGTGTCTCCCAAATCCAAAATCTCCGGAATAAATTTTTGTGCCATGACAGTTCCATACTGGGCAAGGATTTCTTGAAGTCCCTTATCCTTGTCGGCATCCTCCCGCCGCAACCGGGCAATGCCAATTCCACCTCTTTCATTCAATGGCTTGAGCACCACGTCACCCGTTTCATCCACAAAGGCTCTTAACACCGGCACGTGCGAAGACACGCAGGTTGCCGGGATCCATTCCGGGAAATTGAGAATATAAAATTTTTCATTCGCATCGCGAATGCCGGCCGGGTCATTCAAAACAGGCACTTGCCCTTTTAATTTTTCCAGCAAATACGTGAGATAAAGATAATGCATGTCAAAGGGGGGGTCTTTACGGATAAACAGCAAATCAAAGCGGGAAAGATCCGAGTTGTGAAAATTTTCCTTTTTTTTGAATCCGTCGCTGAAATTCACCTCCACCCTTCCGGTTTCGGCCATGATTTTCCCGGCTTGAGCGTAAACATGGCGGGAATCAATGTAAAAAATGTCATGGCCCCTTTCAAAGGCCTCTTTCATGATGTAAAAAGAGGTGTCCTCCAGGCATTTGATTTTTTCCGGCGGATCCAGGACAAACCCGAGTCGAAGCTTCGTCATTGTAATATGTTATACTTAAGGGAGTTAAGGATACCACGCCGAACTTGAAAAAGAAAATAGGCATTTCAGCAAGGGTGCATCCCTGCTCACGCTTTTTCCCGATCCTCTCAGCCTTTTTTCGGAAGCCCTGTTTGACGGCATTGAACAGGAAATGGGCGAAGTTCCGATTGTGGGAGGCAACGCGGGTGAAGACAGCGCGCGACGCATGACTTTTCAGTGGAACGAAGAGAACTCGAGCTGTGACGCCGTGTCCGGCATGTTCCTGACCGGGCAATTTTCCTCTCTCACGGCCATCACCCAGTCTTGCGTGCCCATGGGTGAACCCATGAAAGTCACCAAGGTCAAAGATAATGTGATTTACGAGCTTAACGACAAGCCCGCGCTGGACGTCCTGCTTGAAATTCTGACAGACCTCCGCATTGACGACCTGGAAAGTGCGTCCGCCTATGTTTTTATCGGCCTTCCGGTGTGCGAAGGGGAAAACGGCAAAGTCAATTACCTGGTACGCAATATCTTAGGGATGGACGTCAAGGCGCGCGGCCTGGTCATCGGGGCCAACCTGCAGGAAGGCGACTATCTCTTTTTTGCCCTGCGCGAGCCGGGGCTTTCCAAAAAAGATTTGGAGGAAATGCTTCAGGAAATCAAACCCGCGGTTGAAAAACAAAAACCACGCTTTGGCTTTTACTTCAACTGCTGCGCCCGGGGCAGCGCGCTTTACGGCGGACTGGATGTGGACCGCCTGACCATCCGGGAAAAACTGGGTGACATTCCATTAATAGGCTTCTTCACCTACGGCGAAATCGCGCCCATCGGCAACCGCAACTTCATCCACAACTTCACCGGCGTCCTCACCCTCATCGGGGATTAGCTCGTAGCCAGGCCACCATACCTGGGGACTTTGGGTTACAGCGTTTTTTGCAGTCCTTGAAGCGAAGCGGAAAGGATGAGCGGATCAAATTTGATTGACCAACTTTATCCAAGATTCTCCGATATGACTACAAACGCGACAGTTAGAGCGAGTTTTTAAGAAATGGGTTTGACCGTGATTTACCGCTATTTACCATCGAAATCGTTAACATATTCTGTTAACAAAGCGACCGCTTTCCATCCACCCAAAAACCACAATCGCTGAACTGCTATCATTCCCCGCCGAGCGCCGTATTTATCATTTTTAGCATTGATAAGAGTCTACCTCAAAAACCCGACAACCAGTCTTTGGCGTCCACATCGTCTTCTACGTTAATCCACCCGAGCTGAGGAAACTTGTGGAAGTCTTCGGGGCGGGGTATTTTAAGCCATTCAATCGGTTCCAGTTTGTATGCGAGACAGAACCCGTGATCGGGGGCCGTATTTACGTAGCTTGTGGTATCCTCGTCCTCCTGCGTCTTTCCAAACTTTTCATCAATGCGCTTGACTATTGAAGGTTTGTCATCAAAATAGAACCTCTCGACTGCAACAACCCTGCTCTTCAGAGCAATCTTCCGTGTCGGTCTTTCAAAAAAATAAATTAGGTCGCCTTCCTTGAGCGCATCGTATGGCCAGAGCTTTCGGCTCCACATGTTAAACCAGTTTGCTTTCTTGATAGCATCGGCGTCCCTGTCGAGAATGAAATTTCGGCTGATGATGTATTTTTTGTGGTTGTTTGCCAATGATAGGTCGTGAGAACCCTCCGAAGACGATTCTATCTTTTGTTCGATCACGGCAGGACTGGGACGTTTCCATGTGTTCAGGACGAAATCCAGTATCGACTTTGATCTTGATCGGATGGTTTCTTCGTTCCATGTCGACAGGTTACAGATCGCTCTATTCATAGCCAGACTGCTGTACTCTTGCAACTTAATTTTCTTCTCGTCCCATGGCTTGTTTGATTGAGCACTGTTAAGCTTGCCCGTGATTAAGACCAAATTCCCGAAGGTCTGGACTAAATCATCACGGTTCCTTTCCAGTTCGATTTTCTTCACTTGATCGGGTTCCTGTATCGGCCACTTTTTCCGCCACTCCTGTGGCATTACGTGTTCGATGCTTAGGTCATCCTCTATAAGCGGTTCCCGTCGTTCCGTCAGCTTGTCCTTGCTTTCCAAAAAGCGCTCATATGCTTTCAAAACAACGAGGGCCGTCGTCCGAGACCTGCGGTAGATGGGCAGTTGCATGACGGAGTAGCTGACCTCGTCGTCGGTCGGCCATTTCGAGCTTTCACCTTCACGGCTGTTCAGAAAATCTCGGGTGTTTTTAGAATTGAATCCTTTCGCCGCCAAGGACTTCAGCATGTCGAGGAAGATATTATTGTACCCCTTGTTGGTATAGCGGCAGATGGCCCTACGGACAAGATATGATTCCAAATCCTCGATGATCTGAAGCAAGTCCTCCTTTGAAACTGGGTTTTTGAAAACTTCGAGGAGAACAGGTAACGTCATGTTCGTGTCCATATCCCGCAACCGCCTAAAAAACAACCCTTCACGGCTCGTGTTGGGAAAGTTATCAAACGTCTGGTAGACATCGGAATACTCTTTGAACAGTCTCAACTGGTCAAACATGCTTATGTCCGATAACCGTGACCGCACATAATCCTTAAAGACAGTGAAAAGGTGGACGACCAAAACATCCTTCATCGCTTTCAAAGTCACATAGTGCTGAAGAAACAGATCGATTCTCGCTCTCTTTAGGCGGCCCTGCCTGACCTCCTTGCGCCAGTAAACGTTTTCGTCATCAAACTCATACCAGTACTTTTTGTATGCCTCTTCGGCTTCCTGCACCCCATCTTTTGAGCCATATTGGATTCCATGAAATAAAAAGTTTTTTACGAGATCGGCGGGTAAGAGCGGGGTGCCCAAAGCATTGAGGGTTTCAAAAATCAACTGCGCATCATCTTCCTTTTCGAGGTCAATGACTACCACAGCCAAATCTTCTCGAACGGCGGAATGTAAGCAGAGTAGTTTTCCGTCTATTTCTTCGGGAGGACACTCGCCAATCCAATCACGAAGCTGTCCATCGAAATAGTCGTACGCCTCGAAGAAAAGGTGCTCTTCATCTTCCTTTGCGCTTCGAGTCATGACTGCACGGAAAAAGGGTCTGTCCGCATTTGTGGGCCACACCTTAAAAACGTCGTCTGGATTTTTCTGTGATGGCGTAAAGTTTTCGGTCGACCGCTTAAAGCTTTCATGAAGCTGAGACTTTTTTTCTCGGGCAAAGTCACGAAGAACTGCAAAAACAATCTGGAAGGTGGTCAAACGCTGTTGTCCATCAATGATTTGCCTTGCCTCGACTTCGCCCGTACTGGTCTTGAGTTGGTCAAGGACAATGGCCCCAAGAAAGTAGGGACGTGACTGTTCATTCGCAAGGCGTCTTTGCGTCACATCCAAAATGGACTGCCAGAGCGGTTCCCAATTTTTCTCCTGAGTCCATACATAGGGTCGCTGATAGAGGGGGGCGATAAAACGGGTGGTTAAATCGAAGATGTTGCCCAGATTTTGTTTTTTGGCATTCATGCCTTATCTGTCTCCAATGGAGGAGATTATAACCGTATGCCAAAGAAAGGCAATAGCAGTTCCATGAACTGGTGTGGGATTCCGATCAGAAGGTTATGATCGGCTGTGACGTTCCCCCCCAAAACTGTACTACTTGAAGGTTAGTTCTCCCGGCTACCATAGGGGCGCCGTCCAGCGGGAGGGTTAATTCCCTAGGCGTCTTTCAACAAATAGCTTGTGCTTCGTCCGCCAGCGGAATGCCTGACCAGGATTCCTTTCTCAACAAGTTCGAGAATGTCCCGCAGTGCCGTGTCCTGCGAACATTTTGTGATTTTCGCCCACTTGGAAGAGGTGAGCTTGCCTTCGAATTTTTCGAACAGTTGATTGATCATCCTGCGTTGCCTTTCATTGATCGATCCAGCCGGATGAAGTTCCCAAAAACGTGATTTTTTGAAAACATCCGCCAGAGTAGTTTCCGTTGAATCCACCGCCCGGTCCAAACAGCCCAAGAACCATTCAAGCCAGGTTGTGATATCGATCCTTGTATTTTTTTGCGTCTTTTCGAGTACGTCATAATAGGCTTTCCGTTCTTTGCGGATACGGGCGGACATGCTGTAAAAGCGTTGAGCGCTTCCGTCGGCGCGGGCAAGCTGCATATCCGTGATCGCCCGGGCGATGCGGCCATTCCCATCATCAAAAGGATGGAGGGTCACAAACCATAAGTGAGAGATCCCCGCCTTCAGCACAGGGTCCATTTCCGCCGAACCATTGAACCAATCAAGAAAACCCTTCACTTCCCTGTCAAGACGCCGCGCGGCCGGCGCATCAAAATGAACCTTTTGATGCCCAGCTGGCCCAGAAACAACCTGCATAGGCCCGTGACGATCGTTACGCAAGACGCCGGTCATGATCTTATGCATCCCGCTGTAACCTCCGGGAAAAAGACTTGCCTGCCAGGCTAATAAACGGCTATTGGTGAGGGCTTTGCTAAAATTTTGAGTGGCATCCAGCATCATCTCCACCACTCCATCGACATAGCGATCGGAAGGAACAAGGCCCGCGATATCCAGTCCCAGCCTCCGCGCTATGGAAGACCGCACCTGATCCGCGTCCAGAACCTCGCCTTCAATCTCACTGCTTTTGATAACATCCAGCGTTAGGGTTTGCAGCAAGGCCTCAGCACGCAGGGGGAACCCTAGTGCCTCCATACGCCCCATGAGCCGGCCCTGGCGGTTACGGACAGTCCCGAGCGAAGCCGCTATCTTCTCATGATTCCAGATAAACTTTGGCCAGCTATCAAGTTGGTGAATGTAACGCATCATTATTCTCCGCTTCTCATGCGGAGAATATAGCATCTATCCACCGCATATGCAAGGGGAGGGACGCCCCTTCTGACCTGCCCCCTAACTTGCGGCAGACGGCGACAGCGTATGTTTAGCAAGCACCCAGCCGTGGATGGAATCATAAGCGATGATCTGAAATGATGGATCGGATTGAATCTCACTAAAACTCCGGAAGTGTTTGAGATGGTGAATATCGTCAAGAAGCAGCCAAAAAACATGACCTCGCATGATCTTTTTGACGATTTTAAATTCAAGGTAACCGATTCCTCCCGCAGAGTCGAGAAGGATAAGAGGCCTATCCCCTTGATGGCGGTGCAACAATCTGCGCAGCAAATCCTCGCCCTGGTATCGGGTGATCCGCATAAGGCTGTATCGCGGGTCCAGATACTTCAGAAAGGCCTTCTTGCGGGAAAAGAACCCGCTCTGGCACTCTTTGATATAGAAAGAGGCGGGATCATCCGGCTGGTCAATAAAAACATCCGGATATTTTTCATGATGCTGAAGGGCCTCATCGGTTTTGATGAATTCAATAGCCTCCGCAAGTTTCACGCTGCGGCCCCAAAGACATTTCACAAAAGGATAGCGCTTTAAGTTTTTGCAGGCCTTTTTGTATTTTGAAAAGCTGAGCTCGCAGGTATAAAAAAATCTGGGTTTAAAAGTGCCCGCATAAGCCTCTGCGAGCATTTTCGTAGAGCCGATGCCGTCGTGCGTTCCTGTTTCAACGACGACATCAATACGATTCTCCTCTACCAGTTTTCGAATCGAGTCCTTCAGGTTCGGGTTGTCCACCATCCGGATGGATGCTTGAGCGTGATCGCTATAAGATTTCATGAAAATCAGAATATGCTAATTCCGCTTTTCTTACAAGGGTTTCAATTTGCAAAAGGCTAGCACTCCGGATAGCGAAGGGATAGTTTCCACGTCCTTGGGAGCGCGGCCGCTGCGGTCCACCAAAAGCGCGCGAATGCCCGCATTTTTCGCGCCATGATAATCATTTTCAATGCTGTCACCCACATGCACGGCTTCATGGGGCGCGACACCCGCTCTTTTCAGCGCTTCTTTAAAGATGCCTAAATCCGGCTTGGCCGAACCCACCACCGCCGAAGCCAGGATAAAATTAAAATAATGGTTAAGCCGCATTTCCGTGCAAATCGAATGCAGACGGTGATCCCAGTTGGAAACAATGCCGAGAATAAGTTTTTGCGCTTTTAATGTTTCAAGAAGGCCGATGACCTCGGGATACAACTTCCACGCCTCGGCCCGGGCGAAAAGGTCGTAAAGCTCCTCAAAATAGGCCTCAAAATTGTTAAGCTTTGTCACTTGCGAGAATACGTCTTTGACGAGCGATCTCCACCATTCTTTTTCATTTTTCTCGGAGCAGTGAGCTTCGACGGATTCAAGCTTGTCACGACGGGCAAATTCCGCCCTGAAAATATGCTCGATTTTAACGGGATCGACTTTCATGCCGTATTTCTCGGCCGTGTTCGCGTAAAGCTCGCCCACGGAGGGCTGGGGCTGGAAAAGGGTTCCGCCCGCGTCAAAAAAAACCGCTTTTATTTTCACACATCTATTATAAAAGAATTATGGACACGTTTGATATAATAAAAATCATGAGTGCGGCTAAAATGGTTTTATTCGATATCGACGGAACACTTCTTATGACGGGCGGCGCTGGACGCATCGCTTTTGAACGGGGTTTCGAAGAATTGTTCGGCATCAAGGCCGCCTGGGGGAACACGGTGCCGGACGGCAAGACAGACCCTATCATTATCAAAGAAATAGCGGACCGCACCCTCAAACGTCCGCTTCAAAATGAAGAATATGAAACCCTCCGCGAGCGTTATCTCCTCTATTTCGCGGAAGAAATCATCGATTCTCCTCGCTTCAGACTACTGCCCGGCGTGCCCGCCATTCTTGACCTTCTTTCCGGCATGGAACACATCCTTTTAGGCATTGTGACCGGGAATTTCGAAAGAGCAGCCTGGGCCAAACTTGAAAAAGGCGGACTGCGGCATTATTTCAGCTTTGGCGGATTTGGCTCGGATTCCTGGGACAGAGCTGAAATCACCCGCATCGCGCTTGAACGCGGGATGCAAAACAGCTGCAGTCCTATACTCAAAAAAAATATTTTCGTCATCGGCGACACTCAGCATGATGTGCTGGCCGCCAAAAAACTGGGGCTTAAATCCGTGGCGGTAAGAACCGGGCACACGCCGGAAAGCGAAATCCTCGCTTCTGGACCCGATTATCTCCTGAACGATTTAGCGTCAGGAGAAACATTGCTCCGCATTCTGCATTAAAAAAAGGAGTTAAATCATGAACACGATTAAAACCTTCTTTCTTTTAACTTCCCTGACTCTTTTATTTATCTGGGTGGGCGGGCTCCTAGGCGGCCAGGAAGGCATGATGTTCGCTTTCTTTTTCGCCTGCATCATGAATTTTGTGAGCTACTGGTTCAGCGATAAAATCGTGCTGGCCATGTACGGAGCGAAACCCGTCAATGAATCGCAGGCGCCGGAACTTTATTCCATGGTAAGAGAATTATGTCAAAGGGCGGGGTTGCCTTTGCCCAAAATTTATATCATTCCCACCCAGTCCCCCAATGCCTTTGCCACAGGGCGAGATCCTCATCATGCCGTGGTGGCAATCACGGAAGGCATCATGCATATCCTGAACCGGGAGGAATTGGCAGGCGTTCTGGGACATGAATTGTCCCATGTGAAGCACCGGGACATTCTGATTTCGAGCATAGCGGCGACCCTTGCCGGCGCGGTGAGCATGCTTGCCAATATGGCGCGCTGGGGCATGATGTTTGGCGGCAGAAGCCGGGATGATGCGCGTCAGGGCAATCCGATCGCGCTTCTTTTTACTATTATTTTGGTGCCCATAGCAGCCATGCTGATTCAGCTGGCAGTGTCACGTTCCAGAGAATTTGACGCGGACAAGGGCGGTGCGGAAATTAACGGACATCCCGAACATCTGGCAAGCGCGCTTCAAAAACTGGAAAGCTCGCGCAAAGCCATTCCCTTCCGCGGGGCCGATCCTTCCACAGCGCATCTTTTTATCGTGAATCCCCTGTCCGGAGATTTTTTCGCGTCGCTTTTCAGCACACACCCGTCCACCAAGGAAAGAGTGGAAAAACTTTTGAGTATGCGAAAATCCTAAACGGTAGCGCTGGGACGGGCGATTAGAATGGCTTTGGCGAGTTTGTCCTTGCCTTGCTCTTCGTAAAGCACTTCGACTTCGTATTTTTCGGCCAGGTCCGAGATTTCAAGATAACGGTTCACAATTTGAGGTTGCGGGCCGGCCGTGATTTTAACCTCATTCCCCTTTTCGTCCTGAATCACCAAAATTTGTGAAGAGCTTTTCAAATCCAGAGAAACCACTTTGCCTGAAACAAATTCCGGCGGGATCTGCTCTCCGGGCGCCGACAACGGACTTTCCTCTGACAAAACATCTTCCAGGGGATTTTTCTTTTCGCCTTTTTTCGCCTTGGCCGCATCTTCCGGACTGAAACCGCTGGCCTCTTTGCTCTTGTCAACGCCGCCTTCCTGCCCGGGCGCTCCTCCGGGAGGCGGCGCGCCGCCC
>ASOC01000035.1 GCA_000405945.1 Candidatus Omnitrophus fodinae SCGC AAA011-A17 | reverse complement strand
GCTCCCTATCTAACCTTGAGGCCTAACCTGTTGCTTCCGCTCAGCCAGACACCTCAAATCATTATTAAATGAAAGGGGGTCCGGTATCTGAATTCGCTTCAGCAAACAGGTTAAGCCCTTTTTATAGAAATCTCCAGGGACGACTTACCTTGACACTTGGAGAGATGGAAAGTAGAATTACTTTTCTTTTGGCGGCGCCCTCGTGCATTTGATACGTCGGGGGCTGGCCCCTCGGACATTTGGAATTTCGGGGGCCGTCCCTATTTTGTCTGCACAGTGCAGACAAAATAGGGCTGGCTTGCACATTTGGTACGGGCCGGTAGTTCAGTTGGAAGAACGCTACAATGGCATTGTAGAGGTCGCGAGTTCAACTCTCGCCCGGTCCACCAATTCTTGTGAATTGGTACTGTGCCGTCAGGACTAAAGAAGTCCTGTACGGCACTGCACCAGTTTTTATAGTTATTAGGCCGTACGATAGATTATTTCCCGGTATCTGCGGTCCCATTTGTCAGCGCCATGCTGAAAAATGGGGCTGTGCGTATTGTTGATAATTTTATGAAAAATCGTTCCCCCATGTATTAGTAATGTCGGGGACTGGTTCCTCAAATAGTTGGCGCCCCTCGTATGTTTTGTTCTTCGGGGGCTACAAAAGTAAAAACCTTCGAAACACGGCCAGCCCCTCGTTCGTTTGGGACTTCGGGGGCTGGCTCACATCGTTGGTAACGCTGTGAGCCGGAGTGGCGGAACTGGCAGACGCGCGCGACTCAAAATCGCGTGCCCGCAAGGGCATGTGGGTTCGACCCCCTCCTCCGGCATGTTCATACCTCCCATCTTCTAGACACAATATCCTGCGCTCACAGCCTCAGCACCACCAGATATAGATTTTTTTTCCGATAATAAACTCCACCAAGCTAAAGCTCATCTTAATTCGGCCGATAGGTAATCACACGGCAATAGGGTGAGTGCTTAAGACAAGGAGATCATAATGCAACCGACATATGCCTGTTCAGCATGCCAGTGGTCCGGGGAAGAAAACAAATTCGTCACCAAGATCCTGAGCATTATGTACCGGTCCAAGCACGACAACATTCAGGCCTTCAAGCAGATCAAATGCCCCAAATGCAATAATCTCGTCACGATTATATTCGAGACGCTGGACGGATCGGTCGCGAAGTAAATCCCCGAAAATTCCACGCGGCTTATTTTCTTATTCCCTTAAGTGCTTTGAGAAATGCCTTGGCGTGTTTCATATGCCCGTAATGGGTCATATCAAGAGCGAGAGGAGTGATTGACACGTATTGTTTTTCAAGCGCTTCCTGATCCGTATCGCCAGGATCCAGCACCAGAATTTTGCCCCGCAGTTTGTAACTTAATCCCCCCGGATGCCTTTCTTTGTCAAATAATTCGACAAATTTGGAGGGAGCCTGACGTGTGACACGCATCCCCCGTATCTCGGACGCATTTTCCACGGCGGGTATATTCACATTGAGAAAATAATCGGGGGGAAATTTACCGGCAAGATAAGATCGCGCTATTTGACTCGTGATATCCAGGGCGTAGTCAAACCCATTCCAGACAAAAGAGGCTATTGAAACCGCGAAAGCCGGTACGCCGCAGATAATGCCTTCTCTCGCCGCCCCGATGGTTCCGGAATAATAAACACTCACGCCCGTGTTGGGCCCTAAATTAATTCCGGAAACAATGAGATCAAAATGCTTGTCCGAAAAAAGCTCATTCAGCGCGAACTTAATCGCGTCCACCGGTGTGCCGTGAACGCCGTACCCGGTGAATTTCCCGCGCCGGACGCGCTCAAGCCGTATGCTGTCGTTCAGGGAAACCGCATGACTTGAAGCGGATTTTGGATGCCGTGGGGCGACAATTTCACAATCCGCGATTTTGAAAAGCCTATCTTTGAGCGCCCAAATGCTCTCGGCTTCAATGCCGTCATCGTTGGTAAGTAGAATTCTTTTTCTGCGCCTCATAGATCCGCAAAAGAAATTAGACGAATTTTCTTTTGTTTCAAAAGAGCGTGGACGCTCGGAGAGCATAAAGCCTTGAGCTCGCGCTCCCGCGTGAGATTAAAACTAGAAATGCTCATCAATTCCCCGTCGCAATGGGCCGGGTGGCACATCAATTCGTGAACGCCGGCTTTTAGGCCGCGCAAAGCGGCCATAAGCGAAGGCCCATCCCAGGCCATCTTGGGGTCCAAGTCCTCAATAAGCGTGTCCGTGGTTAAAACACCTTTTGCTTTGAGTTTTTTCCGTACACCTGAAACGCATAACCGGCTTATCCTGATGGGAATCCGGTAGCGGCCTGCCACCCGGCTTAGAACCGTGAATACATTTTTCTGGGCGTGAAGATGATGATGCGTGTCAAGATGGGTGGGCAAGCGTCCTAACAGTTTTTTGAATTTTCCAATTTGACCGCCAAATTCCAAAGCGAGTTCGGCTGCGGATATTTTTCCGATATTAAGTTGCGTCCTTTTCCGGAAAGCTCCTTCCCCATTCACCAGGGTGGCAATCTTACGAGCCGCCGAGACGGGCATTCCGCGCGTGATATTCAAGTGAAGCCCGACGCCCAATTTTTTCCGTTTGCCCAGTTCCCGCAAAACCTGAGCCGACGCCGGAAAATTGACCATAAAAGAAGTGCTGGTCACAATGCCGTGGTCATGCGCTTCCAGGATGCCTCGCGACACCCCTTCTGCAAGGTTAAAATCATCGGCATTCACAATAAGAAGGATAGATCCCGCGCCAACCGCGCGGGACGGCTTGCTCAGCGGGGGCTGGACAGCCCCTCGTTTGGGCCGACGTATCGCAGTCATCAAGAAATCAAAACCACGGCTACGGCGTAGTCCGTATCATGCGATAGAGAAACCGCAATGGTGTTATTTTCGTTCAGCCCAAGGCGTTTTCTTTCCTCCTCTTCGATATAAAATTCCGGCGCTCCGTTCGGCAAATGTTTGACTTCAATATTTTTGAAACGGATTCTCGCCTCTTCCGGGCTTATGGCCTTGTAAAAGGCCTCCTTGACGGCAAAACGGCCGGCATAGTGTTCGAATTTTCTGTGTTTGTGAGATTCGCAATACTCGATTTCACCCGGAGAAAAAACCTTGTTCAGAAAGGAATCCCCGTGTTTTTCAATGGCTTCACGGATCCGGGGAACTTTGACCAGATCAACCCCGCAGCGCGGCGCAGGCATGACTATCCCCGCTCGATTTTAAGAACTTTATATCGGGTCGTTCCGGCGGGAATGATGATTTCGGCGGTATCGCCGACTTTTTTACCCAGGAGCTGGCGCCCCACGGGGGAATCGCTTGAAATTTTTCCGACCTTAAGATCGGCCTCTTCCTTGGAAACCAGCATGTATTTCACTTCACGGTTTCTTTCCACATCCTGTAGAAAAACCGTGGCACCGAGATACACCGTGTTTTTATCCATGGAATCTTCGTCAATAAGGGAGACATCCGCCAGTTTTATCTCAAGCTCCGAAATACGCGTTTCCAGATTATGCTGGGACTGTTTGGCCGAATCATATTCCGCGTTTTCGCGCAAATCGCCGTGCGCGCGCGCCTCGGAAATGGCCTTGATGACTTCTTGGCGCTTAAAACTTTTCAGATACTTGAGTTCTTCTCTAAGTTTTTCGTAGCCTTCTTTGGTAAGACGGACCGCCATGGCTTTCCTTTTATTTAAATAATGTAGCCATGACTGTCCCAAACCTTTCATATAAACTTTCAATGAAGTTTGGGACGGCCATAGGACTCCTTTAACGAAACAAAATGTAAATAACCAAACCAAAAAAAAAGGCCGACAAAATATAAACGCGGTTAAAACTCCAATAATCGGCGGCTTTGACAAAAAAGGCGTTGATAGAACTCTGGGTCCGCTTCCGGAGGGCTGACTTGACATCCACCACCTGGTCTTTTCGGAAACGGAGAAAAACGCCCCCTATCTTGAAAGCGTTAAGTCTCCCTCTCCGGACCAGTTCCTCCACCTCGGATTCCTCGAGTTCGAGGTAGTCCATGACTTCTTTAAGAGAGAGCATCCCATCCATGGCCAACGCTCCCCTCCCCGCAAACAAATGAACCTTGGCCGTTTAAGCAGCCAAGGATTATATTTTAAGTTTTTCTTCCTGGATCCAGCGGTCAATCTCGGACTTGCGGAATTTCCAAGTATTGTCTTCCTGAAACGCCGGAATTTTCCGTTTCGCCGCCCATTCATCAAGCGTGGCTATTTCCACTTCAAGATACTGGGCAAGCTCTTTGAGGGTCAGAAGCTCATCGCCTCCCGCCTCGCCGCCCCCCAGCATAGAAAGCTGGCCTTCCAGCACCGCGCCTTCGGTGATGCTGATGAGGGGGGTTCTTATATTGCCTTTCACAACTGCGGGAGAAATAATGGAAAGCCCCTGGCTGGCAAAAATATCGCCCGTGACCTTCCCTGCGACAATGATCCGGTCGCCCGTGATATTGGCTTTCACCCGGGCATTCTCTCCAATGGTCAGATTGCCCATTGTGTCCAGTTTGCCTTCAAAGCTGCCATTGATGCGAAGGTTGACCGGATCTTTAAACGAGATGGTGCCCTGCATACTTGCGTCAACGTCAAGGATCTTTTCGTGCAGTTCTTCATTTTTTTTGCCCATCGTCGATCCCCCTTTGCGTTATAATATACTCAAAACGTCCTATAAAAGCCAACAGAAAATTAGCTTTGCAAATACTGGAGAACCCCGAATTCCCATGAACATTGAAACCAAGAAACTTCTGGACATGTATCGCCCGCTTTTGCTCAAGTTTGAAAAAAAAATCAGCGTTGTGTTCCGGAAAAAAAACCTCCTTCTGGCCGCCCTGGCCCATCCCTCCTATCGCAATCAGTCGCCAAAGCTCCTCCTGGAAGACTTTGAACGGATGGAATTTCTAGGCGACTCCATCCTGAGTTATGTCATCAGCCGCGAACTTTACCGGTTGTTCCCGGAAGCCAATGAGGGACTCCTGTCGCAGCTCCGGTCAGGCGTGGTTTCAAAGAAACTCCTTTGCCGGGTGGCCTGCGCCCTGGATATTCCCCGCTTCATCCTTCTGGGCAGAAGCGAGCAGAAACTTCCCAAAGTTGAGAAAACAAAAATATTCGCAGACACAGTGGAAGCCCTTATCTCGGCCGTTTTTTTTGACCGCAGATTGGCCAAAACCGAAACTTTTATCCATCGGCACTTTGGGAAATTTCTGCGTTCACCCGCGCTCAAAAGAATGGGCATCAGCCCCAAGAATCTACTTCAGGAATGGGTTCAGAAAAAATTCAGGGTATTGCCCGAATACAGGCTGGAAATGAATGACGGAGGCTTCACGGCCTTGGCCTTGGTTCAGAATAAAGGCAAAGCGAGGGGCGAGGGACGCACAAAAAAAGAAGCTGAAGAACGCGCCGCACGGCGTCTTTTGAGCGTTCTCAAGAAAAAATACAAATAAAACGGGGGATTAATTCCCTCCGTTTTTTTTACCGCTGAGCAATTCGTTTAAAAGCGCTGTTCCTGCTTGCTCAAGCAGCTTTTTGGGTTTAACCTGGGCTGAGCCGGAATCCACCGCCTGCGATTGCTGGACAGGCCCCGGAGAGGATTCCTTTTTCTTGAAAAGTTTTCCTGTTAGCAATTGCCCGACCGCATCACTGATCACGGAAGAATCAAGCCCTATTTTAGGATTTGCAAAATCCCCGTAAATCTGCAGCGGAATTCCGGCAGGACTCTCGGCCTTTTCTCCAGCTTGGGAAACAAGATTGGTCAAGGTCAGGTTGACCCGGTAATTCAAAACTCCGTCCAGCGTGCAAAATCCGTTGGCCAGCGCGGAAAACCGGGGACTGACAATATTCAATTGATCCGTGACGATTTTTTTGTTTTGCACCACAAAATTCGACTGCAAGTCGCTAAACTCGGTTTTCCCGGCTGTGCCTGGCACCATCCCGGAGTATTTCGCGGTACGGCCCAAGGCTCCCAAAAGATCAAAGCTGTTAAGCGAACCTCCGACTAATTTAAATTCCCCCTTGCCTCGGAGCCTCTCCAGCGGGTCAACGCCGGGATAATAATCTCCTTCGAAATTACCCAGCAGGAAGAACTCCCCTTCCGCGAGGTCGCGTCCGCTCAATTGCCTGACCAAAGGCCCCAGTTTTAAACGGTCTATCTGAACCCCGAAATTATAATGAGGCTGGGCGCCCGATTCCATTTCTCCGGCCCCGCGCAGCGAACCTTCATAAACATTCATGGAAATTTCCTGAATGGAAAAAAGTGAGCCCATCCAGCTGCCGCTCACAGTCAGGTTCCGCACCGGTTCATCCTTGGAGATAATCTTGTCGATAAAATTCGCGGCCTGTTCGGCGGCTTTTCTCCCCCTTTCGCCGTTCAGTGCGGCGGCAACACCCTTCACCGGCCCCATGAATTCGCGGGGATACCATTCCGGCGCCGTGCACTTGAACGTGAGAGATTCATGCGGCGGAATATTCCGGACATATTCCACATGAACCGGCGCATCCTTGGCCAGAAAATCAAGCTTGCCCGAAGAAGCGCGGCGGTTGGTAAGTTCCAATATTGCGTTGAGCTTAGTGATAGGGAGCTCTTCATAAACAGCCTGAACATTTTCCAGCGTCACCGTGGCCCCGTACAAAAGCTCCTCCGGGCTTGAAAGCACGCCCTTGGCATTCACGAGAACCTTGGCCCACCCCTCCATCGGATATTTCCCAAGAGACTGAAAAACATTTTCCCAGCCTTTCAGGGAAAATTTGTTGGTGAGAAAAGTGATTTCTCCGTCGCCGGATTCTGTATTCCAACTCCGCAGATTGCCCTTTAACGCCATTTCCTGAAGCCACAGGTTGAAATCGCCGCGGAGATTTTTCTGTTTTTCCAGCTTCAAATCATACTGAAGTTTAAGAGGAATGCCTTTCTGCTTGGTGAAATAAGCGGCATAAGAAAGCAGGCTGTCCGTCAGATCCGCCGAGCCGGCTATGGAAAGATTGTCAGGCGATCCCTTGACGAAAAGGTTGCCCAGCATTCCGCCGGAAAAGCCGAATTTATTGGGAATGGCCTTGTCAAAAGGGACCAGGAGTTCGGAAATGCGCTCCAGCCTGGCATTGCCGGTTGAAATTTCAAGATCAATGGGAAGGGTGTCGGGACCGGCGCCCAATTTGCCCTTAAATAAAAAATCTCCGTAAGGCGATTTCAGCACCAGGCTGCGAAGAGAGAATTGACCTTGAATCAAATTGGATTCGGAATCAATGTCAAAATCAAAGTCCGAAGGGACTGATTCTTTGGCGGGGGTTGAGGCGAGCGCGTAGACCAACTGGCGCAGACTGCCTGCCCCCTGGACAGAAAGCCTGTTTCCGCCCCATCCGGCGGTCCCGGACCATGAAAAAATCCCGCGCTTCACGGTCACCGCAGGCTCACGCAAAAAAAGCGGAAGAATTTGAACCACGTCCGCATCTTTTAAGTCCACACGGGCTTGAACCGCGTCAACACTGGGAGTATTGTCTTTCATCCGCAGGGAAAAACTTCCTTCGACCTTGAGATTGTCCGCCGGGCCGAGAAACATGCCCCGCACAGCGAAACTGACGGTTTGATCCAACGAAAGATTCCGAAGCTCAACGTCAAACCCGGATAGAACCACTTTGTTGAAAACAGCTTCCGAAGCCGTTTTCCATTCAATCTCGCCTTCCGCGCGTTTCGCGTGAACATAACCGATTTCAACCCGGCGCATGAAAAGCGGCCAAAGTTTAAGATAAAGCTTGAGTTCAGGCGTCTTGATAAGGGCGTTGATTGATTCGGTATTTGTTTTGATAGTCACCTCATGAAACAAAAGGGATATGGGCGGAAAAAATGAGGTCTCAAAAGAGCCCAGGGAAACCTGATCCTGGAATTGTTTGCCGATTTCAGCCGTGATTTTTCTCTGAAAATCTTTATTCTGGAGGAGAAAATAGATGGAGGCAAAAAAAACCGCGATTAAAAGAACCAAAACAAAAAACACGCCCGCGACAATTTTTTTCATCGTGATTCACCACGCCCTGCCTTAGGGTTAGACTGCGAGGAGCTCGCGGAACTTCAGTAGGCTTCGGTTTGCGCCGAACTCAGAGGCTGATAGGAATAATCCTCCAGAAAAGCGACACATCCCGTCAAACACGCCAACAATAAAACAAACAGCGCAAAAACCAGTGATTCCGGAACTCTCATCACCGTTTCGAGTACTGGAAGCTGCGGCGCGCTCCCTTACGGCCGAATTTTTTGCGTTCTTTTTCGCGAGGATCGCGGGTGAGAAAACCGCCCTTGCGAAGAATTGCCCGGAGGCTTTCATCGTAAAGCGTGAGGGCGCGGGAAATGCCGTGACGAACCGCTCCCGCCTGACCCGCCACTCCGCCTCCCGTCACATTCACTTCAAACCGGAAACGATCCAGCATGCGAGCCGCCTCAAGCGGCTGGCGGATAATCATTCTCAAATCGTCGCGCTTGAAATACTGGTCGCATTCCTGGCCGTTGACAAAAATGCCTTTTTCCCCGTCCAGAAGCCGGACTCGGGCTATGGATTGCTTTCTTCTGCCTGTTGCCACAATTGCCTTTTCGGCCGTCTCTGCCAAGGTAATATCCTTTCGTTTAAACGGTAATTATTTCAGGCTTTTGGGCCTGTTGTTTATGTGCGCTGCCGCTATAAATCAAAAGATGCGTGAGCATGCGATCGCCAAGCCGGTTTTTGGGAAGCATGCCTTTTACCGCGCGGCGCAAAACTTCATCCGGGCGTCTGGCCAGTAATTCTTCAAGCGTGTACACTTTGCGGCCTCCGGGATATCCCGTGTAATGATCGTATATTTTGTCCTGCAGCTTTTTTCCGGTAACACGAATCTCACTGGCATTGGTGACCACCACATAATCGCCGGACTCCACGTAAGGCGTGTAAAGAGTTTTCCCTTTGCCGATAAGAATGCGCGCAATGCGCCCGGCCAAACGTCCTAAAACCTGGCCTTTGGCGTCAATCGCGTACCAGCGGGGTTTAATGTCTTCCGATTTTGCGTTGTACGTTTTCATAACATCAATACTTTCAATGGGTTAAAGAATTCGGATTCCTTGTTCCGTAAGAAGAGCGTGTACTGTATCAAAAAAAATCGGCTTTGTCAAAGAGCTCTTTATATTTCGCTATCCATCCGCAATATTCGCAAACAGGCGAGGAATCGGGCATAGTGCTCGCCAAAAAAGCCGCGGCGCTTTCAAAAGTACGGCGGCCGCGCTCATAATCAACAGGAATGCGAATGGGTTGAACTTCAAAAACAGCCTTTCCGTTTTCTCCAACGCTTTTGGGCGAATAATAAAGAAGAAATCCGTAATCCGCGGCCGGCATGCTGTTTTCCTGAAAAAGAAGCGCGTAGCAATCGAGCTGATTCTGATAATACCGCACAGCGTCTTCCTGCGTCGTGGGAGATCCCTTGGTTTTATAATCAAACGGGATATATAGCCCGTCTTTCACCAGCAGTTCGTCGATAGCACCTGACAAAACCGGTCCGTTCCCGGATTTGTATTCAAGTCCTTTTCTCCAGTCACGCCATTGATCCAGCCTGGCTTGATCCGGAAAAAGTGAGGAGCCCGCGAAATCCTTGCCCGCAAGTTCCGGCGGCATCTCATGCCTGGCCCGGAAAGCATCAAAGTGCGTTTTGATTTCACGGTCCATACCGGAGGGCAGTGACGGGAAAATACCGCGCGGCCTCTTGAAACTTTTCACCTTATCCAGCCAAAAACAACGGCGGCATTCAAGGAATAAATTGAGTGCCGTGGGGGACAGTTTAATAGCGGGCATAAAGATTCAATTCAAAAGCTGGCGCAGCACTTCTTCCCAGGCATCTTTGTCATAATCCGCTTTCTCGCGGAGTCCTTCAAGCTGGGCCGGTTCCATGCTGCGGATATATTCTTTGTTTTCCAGCAGCCATTCCAGGATTTCCTGCTGGGAATGAAGGGTTTTCAGCATTTTAAGAAGCTGGGGCAGCCGGCGCAATTCATCAAAATCCATCATGATTTATTATAGCCGCTCTCGGGAAATGCGGCAACAACGCTCTGCTTTGCCTCCGGGCGGATAATATAAAGAAGCGGGACTCCGCAGCGT
This sequence comes from Candidatus Omnitrophus fodinae SCGC AAA011-A17, assembly GCA_000405945.1. Taxonomy (GTDB): domain Bacteria; phylum Omnitrophota; class Omnitrophia; order Omnitrophales; family Omnitrophaceae; genus Omnitrophus; species Omnitrophus fodinae. Next base: position 10,184 of record ASOC01000035.1, on the reverse strand, counting down.
TCCACTGTGTGCAAAACGCGGCCCGGATAGGCTTCATGGCCGTTCCAGCGGGTCACAGCCATAAAAATATCGGGGTGCTCATTGGGATTCACCGTTTGAAAATGTTCGCGGTCTGCCTCTCGTTTTTCCAAAAAATAACCGGTCAAAAAGGGTCTGCTGCTATTGGCCACGCGGATTTTTCTCGCGTCTGGATAAAGCGAAGGATAATTGCACATCAGCCACTCGGCACCTTCCTTGTAGGAATTTCCCCAATAATCGGTTTCAAAATTGTTTGCGCCCCTTTTCATCCCACCGCCTACCAAACGATTGAAGTAAACATTTTCATACGGATGCAAGCGGACCATGTCCCATACCGTCAAAAGTGCCGAAATGAAAACCAATACGCTCAAAATAATTTTAAAACGCGCAGACAGGGAAGCATGGATGAGCTGCGTAAACGAAACACCGGCCAAAACAGCAAGCGGTGGAATCAAAAAAAGGAATTGACGCAGGCCATCATAAATGGTCGGCCGCAAAATCATCACAGCCAACACAGGGGACAAGACAACGGCCGCAAGAAATATCACTTTCACTTCGCGCCCTTCAAATAAGAGCCCTTGCCGCCTTCCGCCAAAAAATCGGAGCCCAAGGAAACAACCCGCAAGCAAGGCCAAAAAATAAAATTCTGGTAAGGAAATAAAAAACCAGGCAGAAAAGTAATCCCACGGCAGTTGTTTGGCCGATATATAACGGCCGTAATAAAGAACGGGCAAGGGCCAGTCAAATTTGGAAAAAGTTCCGAAAGCACGCCACGGATTTTGAAGGGGCGAGGTTTGGGCCCAAGGCCAGAAAACAAGCATCACGCACCAGCCCACAGCCAAAATTCCGGCCCCTGAAACCACTAAACTCTTAATACAATCTCCCCAACCCTTACCTCCCGACCCCATGCGAATCAGCGTCCAAGCCGCCCATAGAAGAGCCGCAAAACCGAAAATAAAAATACCTCCGACGCGCACCCCAAGCATCAATCCAATGACTGTCCCGAGTTTTAGCACGGATTTAAGCGTTAAACGCGGCAAGTCATCGTAAAACACAATCAAGTAGTACAAAGCAGCCGTGAACAGCGCGGCAAAAGGAATATCTTTGGGATTATTGAAAATATGGCCGTAAAATACCGGGGTCAGTGTGAGAAAAAGCGCGGAAAAAAATCCGCCCGCCTCACCCGCAAGATGTTTGCCCAACCGGTAGGAATAAACGATGGCCAAAAAACCAAAAAGCGTGTTCACAAAATGTCTGGATTCGTACACGCCCAGCGGAAGGATTTGCGAAGCCCAAGCCGCAACCGAGTCAAAAAACCCTCCGTAAAAATGAAGCGTCTCGAAATTCACGGCTGAGGCATCCTTAAAAAAAGAACCGTACCACTTGAGAATGCATTCTCCGTAAAGACGGTGCAGTTCTTCATCCCAGGTCAAACCGTAATGCAGAAAAGTCGCGCCCAACAGGCCCAGAACGCCGAGCAGATAAAGACGGGCAAGAATTCGCCATTTTTGTTCAGACATGATAAAGGGATTTTAACGCAGATGAACCGGGAAGTGGTTGAAAATAATCGTATTCAATCCCCGCCTGACGTCGCCGTAATATGTTAAATAAACGGTTGCGCAGATATGCGCTCCTATAATAAACTCCTAATAATTCAAGCCGCCAAAGGAAGTTGTTCTTGATAACACTAAAAAAGCGCTACATTCATATAGGCCCTATCACGGGACTGGTGTTTCTTCATACTGTTTCCCTGCTCGCGCCTTTCACTTTCACCTGGAAAGCCCTGGCCGCATTTTGTGCAACTTATTGGATAGCGACGGGTTGGGGGGTCTGCCTGTGCTATCACCGCCTGCTGACTCACCGCAGTTTTCAATGCCCCAAATGGCTTGAATATTTTTTCACGGTTTGCGGAGTTCTTTCCTGCCAAGGCGGAGCCATCAATTGGGTGGCCACCCATCGCTATCACCATGCCACTTCCGACACGGAAAATGACCCGCACAGCCCGAGACGCGGTTTCTCGTGGGCGCATATGCTGTGGTTTCTTAAATCCTCACCCGTGTGGGACAGCGATCACTTCAGGGCACGGTACGCGCCGGAGATTTACAAAGACCCTGTCCACCGCGTCATCAATCATTATGAATGGGCTGCGCCCTGGGCGCTGGGATTTTTGTTGTACTATTGGGGCAGTTGGCCCTGCGTGATATGGGGCCTATTTTTGCGCACCACCGTGACCTTGCATGTGACCTGGCTAACCAATTCGGCGGCCCACCGGTGGGGATATCAGACTTACGCAACCAAGGACGATTCTACGAATTTGTGGTGGGTGGCTTTGCTTGGGTTCGGAGAAGGATGGCATAATAATCACCACGCTTTTCAGTATTCAGCGCGGCACGGCTTGCGCTGGTGGGAATTGGACATGACGTATCTCTTTCTCCGGTTCCTGGCTTTTCTCGGACTGGCCGGCGCCATCCAGTCTCCCCATCCGGCTCTTGCCTCAGCCATGGAAATCAGAAACATTACCCTGCCTATCAATCCTGCTGAAAAACCGGGCTTCGGAGAGTCTGTCGCGGAATAAAACTTTTTTAGTCCCGGATCGGGCGGGCTTTTATCCAGCTGATGAGTTTCTTAATCCTGTCCCTAGCGGCCGCGTCCGGGTGAACGAATTGGCAGCCGATGCGATACCTTCTCTGCTCTTCCAGTTTATAGGCGTGAATCACTTTGGCCTGAACCCGAATGACCGGTTCCCCCTGAAAAATGTCCGGGACTAAAATCTTGAGTTCAACCAAAGTGCCGGAAGGAAACGTTTTTTCGCAGGCCACACGCACTCCCTGGGTGGAAACATCCCGAACTTCCATTTCATGGGCTTTTTCTTCGGAAAGGTCCCTTAAAGTGCCCTCCACCTGGTCGCCCGCGTAAATCCTTTCCGTGGTCCTTCTCTCGGGCACGGATTCTCCCTTTAAAAAACGGTTCAAAAAATCCCGTATCGACATCGCAGTCTCTCCACAAAGATCATAATAGCAAATAATAATTATTTTTCATCCATGATTCTCTTTAATTCCGTGGCCAATTTCAAACTGTCATGACGCACCAGTTCATGCTCCGAAGCCACATCCGACCATATCAGGCGCGCGCGGGTGATTTTCTTGACTGTTTCAGAATTTTTCTCCACCACGGGAAACTGATTTTGCCTGGCGTAATTTTCCAAAGCCGCCCCGGTAAAAGCCGTGGACGAACAAAGCACATAATCAAGAACATCTTCACCCAGGTATTTGTTGATTTCACGGATATGATCGCTCACTTGAAATCCTGTTGTTTCTCCCGGTTCAGTCATGATGTTACAAATGTATATTTTTTTCGCGCGGCTGGCGCGGATAGCCTCCGGAATGCCGCCCACAATCAGATTAGAAATCACGCTGGTAAAAAGATCCCCCGGCCCCAGGATAATGAACCGGGCATTGTCTATGGCTTCCAGAGCGTCCTCATTGGCCGCCACGGACGGTTCCTGCCACAACCTCCTGATCCGGTGTTCAGGCGTCATGCCTTCCATGAGGTCGATATGCGTTTCGCCTTCCACCACAGTCCCGTTTTCCAGCTCCGCCTTGAGCGTGTTAGCCGTGTCCGTCACCGGAATCACCTCTCCCTGAATCTTTAAAATTTCGCCGATGGATTTTACCGCCTGCCGCATGGAGCCGCGCATTTGACAAAGCGCAGTCAATAAAAGGTTGCCCAGATTATGCCCCTTGAATTCGCCGCCTCTTTCAAACCGGTACTGCATCAGCTCATTCAAAAGATCCGGCGCCGTGGAAAGCGCGACCAAACTTCTCCGGATATCGCCCGGCGGCAGGATACCGAAAAGATCGCGCAATTTCCCGGTGGAACCGCCGTCATCGCTCATGCTGACAACGGCCACAGGATGAATACCTGCCAGTGTTTTAAGTCCGGAAAGCACGGTGAAAAGACCTGTCCCGCCGCCCAGGCAAACCGCGCGCGTCTCCAGGTGCAGAATATTTTGTATTCTGGCCACAAATTCGCGGATGGCGATGGGCCCGGCCGCCACTTCCGTTCTCGGAAAACGGCCCGCCTCAATCCTCTGCCGCTGGTTTTCGGTTGAGGTGAGCACGATGACCGGCGGCTGTTTGAAATTTTTCAGCGCCGCACAGCGTTCCAGAATTTCGGCAGCGTTGATGCGGGAAAGTTCGAATTCCAAAAGAATCAAATCAAATTTATCGCTTAAAATTTTCTGGAAGGCGTCAAAGCCATTATCCACCTCAGCCCAGTCATAATTGAAACGGCTGAGCGAGCGTTTGATGAGATTGCTGAGCGGAAGGCTGGAAGCGGCGAAAAGTATTTTCATTGTTTTCAATACTCGTGCACGGGACTTTTGGCAGTGGCTTTGATTTTCGGCTCAGAGCGCAGCACGCCGTCCTGGCCTATGTAAAAATGACGGAGGGCGGAATCGGAAGGATCCGCGTTAACTTCAAACCCGCTTCTTGAGAAAGCGAGCGTGTAGCGGTATTTCCCCTTCACCCCGCCGGCCAATTCCCTGGAAAGTAATCCGGCATCCCCCAGTTTTTTCAAATCAGGCGCGCCCGCATCGGCTCCGTTCCGGCTCTCGTGATAAATCAGGGCAGCGCGGTGTATTTGATGGATGTCGGAAATAGCCTGCATTTCCGCCGAGGAGCTGAGAGCATCAAAGGGATTCCATGAAAAGGAATTCCCGGAACCGGGACGGTTCTCTTCCGGTCGGCTGGGCTCAGGCGCATCAAGGGATTTGACCGCGGACAAGGGTTTCTTCTTGAAAGCCGGCGGTTCCGGAGGTTTAACCGCGGGTTCCCATCGCATCTCTTTACCCGAACTCTCATCAATCCCCAGCACGGCATCCGGAGCGATGCTGACAATTTTATAAGGACCGATGTGATCGCCCTGTTTGACCAAAGCTCCGTTGAGAATAGCCACTGATTGCCCGGGATCCGCGGAATCATGCACAATGCCTTCCACGCGGATATCATCCGCAGACAAGGCAGTCCCCGCGAAATAAAAAACAATCGCGATCCCCGTTAAAATACCTGCTAATTCCCGTGATAAACTGTGAGCCCGGGCCACGCCGATATCTCTCACCGCCACGCCCGGCTACTTTTTTTCATTTTTCATGATAGGATCATAAAGGCGGTAACAATTCCTGCCGCCTTCTTTGCACGCGTAAAGCGCGATATCCGCCTTTTCAATCATCCCTTCCACATTGTCGGAATGATCGGGAAACGTGGCCACCCCGAGAGAAATAGTGACCCTCAATTTTTCCCCTTTAAGGCCCGGATACTCAAATCCTTCGATTTCCTTTCTTAAACGCTCCGCGGCGAGCACCGCGCCGTCCGAGTCCGTTTCCGGCAGAATCACGGCGAATTCCTCACCGCCGTACCGGCACGGAATATCAGTCTCCCGCACCGTTCTTTTGAAAATTTTCGCCGTAGTGGCCAAAACCGCATCTCCCTGTTGATGGCCGTAGGTGTCGTTGAACTTTTTAAAATGATCAATGTCCGTCATGATAAGAGAAAGGGGACGCTTGTAGCGCCTCGCCCGCACAATTTCATCCTGCAGTTTCTGGCGGAAATAGCGGTTGATAAAAAGCTGGGTCAATCCGTCCGTGATGGCCAGATGATAAAGATTGGCGTTATTGATGGTAACAGCCACCTGCCCGGCCAGCGTGAGAAGAAGACTGATGTCTTCCTCCGTGAATTTTTCTCCCGTGAGCTTATTGGAAATATTCATCACGCCGATGCATGCCCCTTCTGCCGTCAAAGGAATGCAGACAATGTTCTGGACATTGGAAGCGGAAGACTGTTTGAACCGGTTGTCCTTGCCCGCGTCATCCACCACCATGTACTGCATGGTCTCCGCCACCTTGCCCGCCACACCTTCACCCACCTTGATTTTGGTGCATTCCATTTCACCGTCGTTGATCTTCTTCTCTGCGATGGGATCAATACCGCGCACCACCTTGACCTCAAGCAACTGCGTTTCTTTGTTGAGCAGCATGATGGAGCCTTTTTGGGCATTCACCGCGTTGCGGGATTTGTCGAGAATCAAAAGAAGGGTTTTCTTCAAATCATTCACAAAATTCATGGCCTTGGAAACATCGTAAAGAACGGAAAGGTTTTCCATCTTTCTTCCCAAGGCGAGAGTAGCGCGGGACTTTTGCTGGTCAAGAATGGCGCTGTCAATGGCTACGGCCGCCTGCGTGGCCAAAAGTGAAATAAACACCAGCTCCTTTTCTTCGTAAGGAGTGCCGCCTTTTTTATCACCCAGCGTGAGCACGCCTCGGAGCACATTTTTCACCATCAAAGGGACCCAAATCAGCGAATCGAGCAGGTGGAGATTGAATTTGCGGATCACCTTTTCAAAATGATAATTACCGGCTGAGTCCTTAATGGGGAAAGGCTCTCCGCCGTTCAAAACACGCCAGAAAAGCCCCTCTTCCTCCACAAAGGAAACGTCTTTGACTTTTTCCGCATCCAGGCCTATCGAATACTGATAAGCAAAGGCCTTGCTCTCAATATCATAAATCAAAAGCGTTACATTGCTCGCATCGCTCGTTTCATACACCGAGGAGGCAAAAACACGCGCGAGATTATCCATATCCTGAATGGATATAAGCGACTTGCCGAGCTGGGAAAGCGTGAAAAAATCAAAAACCTTCCTCTCAAGATTTTTTTTGTCATCCCATTCGGGCTTCTGCTTTTCTTCCATAGCCGCTATTCTCTCCCTCCTGTTTTAACCCCGCACGGCGGCGATGCCGTCCAAAATATATTGAACCGCGATGGCCGCGAGCAAAAGCCCCATCAGGCGGGTGATGATTTTAAGGGTGATTCCGCTGAAGCCGGCGGGCCGCACCGCCGCCAGACGCAAGATTAAGAAGGTCAGAATAGAGACGACCGTAATATTGTGAATCAAAATCAGGTGATGGGCCGTTGTCGCGGCCTGGCTGGCTAAAAGCGTGACGGTCGTGATGGCTCCGGGCCCTGCCAGCATCGGAACCGCTAACGGAGTGATCGCGATGTCTTCTTTGGCCGTCCCTTCCGCTTCTTCTTCCGGCGTCTCTTTTATCGGCGTGCGGCGCGCTTGCAGCATGTCCAAAGCGATTTTCAGCAAAACCACGCCGCCGGCAATCTGAAAAGCGGGCACGGTGATGCCAAAGGCTTTGAATATCCAACGGCCTCCGAGCGAAAACCCCAGCAGCACCCAGAAGGTGACCCACGAAGCGATACGGGCCATGCGGATGCGTTCCTCCGCGCTGTTTCTTTCCGTCATGGCTAAAAAAGCCGGCACGGTCGCGATGGGGTCCACAATCACGAACAAAGAGGCGGCCGAAAGCAACGTAAAATCAAGCAGACTCATCGGGTTAATTTCCTCGCAAAAACGAGCACAAAAAAAGCTGTCATGAAATTCCCCAAAAACGCCTCAAATCCGGACATGAGCCTGGCCGCATGCAAGGGGATCACGTCACCGTATCCCAAAGTCGTGAACGTGACCAGACTGAAATACAAACTGAGAAAATATTCATGCACATTTTGGGAAAAAGCCTGTCCCCGGTCATAGGCAATGATTTGCTGGTCGTAGTTCAACCCGGCAAAAAAATAAACCACGGAAAATAAAATCACGATCAGGAATGCGCTCAAAATCACACGGAAAGCTTTTTCGCCATAGCCGCACAGGATATCAATGATTTTCGAGCTCAGCCTTCCAAAAGAAAAAAGAAATTTTTGCTTGCGCCGGCTCACCATTTCCCTGTAAAAAAAAGATCCCACCTCGCTTAAAAGCCCGGCTGCTGTGAGATGCAGACAGATATTTCTGTAGATTTCCTCGGCTTCCCGGAATTTCACTTTGGCTTTTCTGAAATCGCCGATACGTTCAAGATGCCGGCCGTCCAATTCGTTTTGCACAACGCCGTGTTTCCCCCAGCGGACCCCCAAAATCTTGGCCCGGTCGAGCTTCACTTCAAGAAGGTTGGCTCCTTCCAGAATACACTCTTTAAGATTGGCTCCGCGCAAATTGGCATTGAAAAGATTGACGCCTTTCAGGCTGGCGCCGTAAAGACGGGCTCCTTCGAGATGCGCGCGTTCCAAATTGGCATTGTCCAAACGGGCCCTTACCAGCCACGCGTTTTCAAGATTACCCCGGGATAAATCCACGCCTTCCAGCAAAGCCCCTTCCAGCCGTTTTTTTGACTGAATCGCGTGTAAAATCCTTTCTCGCATCTCGGGTGAGTTTTTGTGAATGTTGGGATCGTGAAAGAAGCAAAACAGCGAATCACCCTCCCGTGATTCCTGGCAGAACCCTCCGGCGTCAAATTCAAAATGACAATGATTTTTTATATCCAAGGATTTCACCGTTCACTTAAGCATCGTCCGGCTGAGTATTCTCTTTTTCGATAAACTTCAGCGTCCGCTCAATGCGCCCCAGATCGGCCGCTGAAGCCAGCACCTCGCCGCTTTCAATCTGAGCGAGATAAGACTCGGGCAAGCCGCTTTCGGCCGCGACTTCGAGAAGCGATATTTTAAGCCGCAGCCGGAAAGTTTTCAGTTGGCCAACCGTTATTCCGCCATCCATCGTCATGGTCACTTCAATCTCAGGCTTTGAAGGTACTCGCCCGTTAACACGGTCAGACGGTCGTGAATTTCCCTGAAATTTTTAATACCCGGATGCAGGGTTTCAGCCTGCTCCAGGAGAAGCCCCTGGTCATGTTCCTGCAATTTGCCGGGATCCACAAACTGCTGAAGTCCCAAAAACGCAAACTCCAAATGCCCCTTTAGAGGAGTGTTATACGGACCGGCCTCATTCAATGCTTCGATCAGCGCCTTTTTTATCTCCTCTTTGGAGTTGAGAAGCTTTTTTTCCGAAATCAACCGGCCGAAACGAAGCTCCTCGGCCAGGACTTCCCCGTAAGCCGCCACCACCTGCCTCCAACGCAATCCCTTGGCTGCCTGACTCATTTTTCCGATTCATTCCGTGCCGGCGCGTTTTCCAGGCTTTCCTTCACGGCCTCGCGCACGGATTCCTTAACCGTCACCCGTATCATCCGTAAAAAAGCGATCACAGCCACGGTCAAAATAATGCCGCCTCCCAGAACAGTCCCTATTTTTTTTAGAACGCTGAAGCCCCAATCCAGGACGCCGAGTTGCAAAAGAATGTAAAGACCGACTAGCACGCCGATGGCGCCGAAAACCGAGGGAGGCACTCCAAAAGCGGAAAGCTCTCTTTCGATTTTGGATTTCCAGCCCCGGGTGATGGAAACAACCTGCCACCCTTTTCCCTGCAGATGCTTGCGAAGCGCCTCTTCGCTGGGGGCCTCAAACCAGCAATAGATGGTTTCCCCCTGATCGTCGATGAACTTTCCTTTGTATTTCATGTCAGCAACTTATGCCTAGTCATCGGCACTTTTCAAGGTTAATTGAAGCCAGTTTACCCCCCCCCGGATATTACGTCAATCATGACCCGAATGCCGGCCGGGGGTTTTAGAGGCGCTGATACAGCAGGGCCGCCCACTTTTTGCCCTTCAACAAACGGCGGCATTTTAATCCGCCTTTTTCAAAATCACGGCGGAAGGACCGAAGATGCTCCAGCCCGATACCCGACGCCAAAAGATATTTTTTCTTTTTTACCCGGGAAATAATCCGGGACTTGTTCTCAATCAGAAGTTTGGACAATAAATTCGCGGCCACCAAATCAAAAGAGCGTTTCATCTTAAACTCACGCAGGTCTGTTTTAAGCGCCATGATATTCCGGCGTTGATTCTGCCTGATATTAAAACGCGCGGATTGGACCGACGGCCCGTGAATATCAATGGCTAAAACCCGCCGCGCTCCCAGGTAAGAGGCCGCGATACTCAAAATACCGGTTCCGGTTCCAATGTCGAAAAAATCAGAGAATTTACCCTCCAGCGTTTCCATGAGTTTGCCTGTGAGACGCGTGGTTTCATGGCAGCCCGTGCCAAAAGCCCCCAAGGGATCCAGATAAAGAGGGATGCGCTTTCCGAGATTATAGTGCTTTTTCTTCCAAAGAGGAACGATAACGAATTTCCTGCCGAAATTTTTGATGTGGAAATACGCGTTCCACTTATCGAACCAGTCGCGGCGGCCAAGAAAGCGGACCTTGAATTGAAACCCCTGTCC
>ASOC01000034.1 GCA_000405945.1 Candidatus Omnitrophus fodinae SCGC AAA011-A17 | reverse complement strand
CGTGAAGTTTAACGACGGAGAGCTTATCGGTATACCGCTTCAGATCATTGTGAGCGAACGCAATTTGAAGGAGGGAAAGCTCGAAATCGTCAAACGCCATGATAAATCATCAGAAAAAATCCCTCAGTCTGAATTAACAACAAGACTTGACAAGATTTTAAACGAAATCCCCTAGCTCTATTTTGTTGCAATCTATTTAATTTCAATAGGTTACACCATTTAATAGGTATCTTCGCAAGGCTTCCTTAAATCATTTATCATATCTTCAATTGGCATAAGCTCTTACAAAAATTCCTTTGCAACAATGTCCTCTCCGGAGTAAAATATAGGTCTCAATAATACCTATTTTTTCCGCTTTTGATAGGCGTGCTGACCGACCGGGCGCAAATACGCAATCGTAAATATTTTAAACTAAGGCAATTCACAATGCCGGTCAAAAACAGAAAAAAGATTTTACATCCCTTCCTGACCTTACCTGAAGTGCAGGCGCTGCTTGGCGTCAAATCCAGAAAAACCATTTTAAAATATATTCTCCGGGGAGAATTAACCGCTTATAAGCTGGGCGGCACGCGCTGGCGCATTGCCCGGCAAGATGTGGACAGTTTTATGAGTTTCCATCAGGTCTAAGGTGGCCATAAAACCCGGAGAATAATGAGGAGATTATGCAACCCGATGAACATGAACTGATCAGTGTCAGAATCAACAAAATCCTTCGCGCCAAAAAATGGAAGGTTTTGAGATTGATCTCCAAGGTCGAAGATTTTCCCAAGTACATGCCCAATGTTAAGCAGTGCTCGATAATCGAAAAACGGGCACGGGCTTCTTTGACATCGTGGAGCGTGGATGTGGACGGCATCCCTTTTAACTGGAAAGAAAAGGATGAATTTGATTTTGAGAACTTCACGGTTCACTTTAAGGCCATCGAAGGCGATTTGGAAATTTTGGAAGGCCGGTGGATACTTTCCGATCATCCTTCAGGAGGCACGGAAGTGAAGATTGAAGTGAGCGTGCAGTTAGGTATTCCCATGGTGGGCCAACTGGTGGGCGGCGTGATCGCGGAAAAACTCAAAAAGAATTTTGAGCTCATGCTTTCCGCCATGGATGACAAACTGGTCACCCAACGCTACAAGAACATAGCCAACCGCGCGGTGAGCGATATTTCCGGATTTGCCGTCATAGGCCATCCTTACAATCTCAGGCACCTGATCAAATACTTCAAATTTTATAAGCCGGACATGAAGCTGCCTTCGGAAGAATTCATGCTCAAGGTTTTTGAAATAACCCCCTCCTACAACTCGTACGAGATAAAAAATTTCAAATCCGCAACAGGAAAAGAAACGCATGGATACTTTGTGATGTGTCCCATCATTCCCGATATGCTCACGCTAAAACCCGAAAAAGTGATTGAAAAAGTAGGACAGGCTTGCCGCGTGGCTGAAAACCTGGGCGTCGGCATTGTGACGCTGGGCGGATTCACTTCAATTGCCGGGGAGCAATACAGCAAGCTACTTACCAGCTACACCAATGTGCCGTTGACCACGGGCAACACGTACACGGTGTCGCTGGTGCTTGAAGGCGTGTACAAGGCGGCTCAATGGATGGGGGTTGATCTTGCCCAGGCCAGGGTCACGGTTATCGGCGGTTCCGGAGATATAGGCGGCGCCTGTGCGCGTATCTTAGCCGAGAAGGTGGGAGAGATCACTATCACGGGACGCAACGAAAAGGGGCTGATGGAGCAGGAAAGAATGCTTTCGTATTGCGGACGGGCGAAAATACGCACCTGCCGGGACAACAATGAGGCGGTTCGAAACGCGGATATCGTGATAGCTGCAGCGAGCGCTTCGAGCTCCATTGTGGATTTCGCCAGTTTTAAATCCGGCGCGATCATTTGCGATGTCGGATATCCCAAAAATCTTTCTTACACCATGAGCCACCGCGAGGATATTCTGGTTTTTTCCGGCGGGTTAGCCAAATTACCTTCGGATTTTGACCTCGGTTTTGACATCGGATTACCGAACACGAAAATTTTTTACGGCTGTTTTGCGGAAGCCATCGTGCTGGATTTGGAAGAGCGCTATGAAAACTTTTCCTGGGGCAAGGGCAATATCACGGCCGAAAAAGTTGAGCTCATAGGCCAGATGGCCCGTAAGCACGGATTCACGCTGGCGCCTTTTTTCTGGGGCATAAGGATGTTGACCGAGGCTTCCGTGGAAAAAATCAAAAAAAAGGTTCGGACCGGGGTGGTCAAGAATGGCTAAGCTGACAGGCGCTATTCATCTGAGCGTTCATTCGGTGCCCATTCTGATTGTGAGCACGATCATCCTGTTTATCGGGCTGTTTGTGCTGATTCAAAATAGGAAGTCGGTGTCTAATGTTGTTTTCTTTCTCATTTGCCTGTGCGTGAATTTTTGGCTTTACGGCAGCGCTTTCCTTTATCCCGCTGCCTCTCCGGAAACCGCTCTTCGAATTTATAGATACGTAACTTTCCTGGGAGTCTCGTTTGTGGCCACCATGGTTTATCTTTTTTCCGTCGTGTGGTTGAAGCTTGCGCGGATCCAGAAATGGTATGCGGTTCTGGGGCTTTTGGGCAGCGCGTTTTTTTATGTATGCGGATGGACAAGCCCGGACTCTTTTCCCGGGATGTATCACTATTTTTGGGGTCATTATCCGCATTACGGAATAATCAACGTGTTTTTCCTCGTTTTTTTCTTCGGTTATTTTCTCGCCGCGTTTTGTAATTTTGCCATTGCGTATAGGAGGGAATCTAGCCCTATTCTGAAAACCCAAATCAAATACATTGCCGCGGCCTTCGTTATTTCCTTTATGGGGTCTATAGATTTCCTGCCCAAACTTGTTTACTGGCCGATTTACCCGATCGGTTATTTTTGCGTCTTTATTTGGATCATGACCGTCGCTTACGCCATTGTCAAATACAGGGTCATGGATATCGAGACGGTTATTCACAAAACCCTGATGTGGGCTGTGCTATCGTCCCTCGTTTTTTTGCCCATTGCGGCGGGTTTCTTTTTCTTCAAGGAATTGTTTATCCAAATGCCGCCGGCGTTGTCGTCTCTCGTGGGCGTGGCTGTTTTTTGGGGATTGATGATATACGCCAAAAGAATACAACCTTGGATTGATCACTTTTTCCAGCGCCGCAAATACGATTTGGAAAGGGTTTTGATCAAATTCAATGACAACCTTGTGCATCTCAAGGGCCTTTCGGAACTTGTGGCCTATATTATGCAAACCATGCGCGACGTTCTCTATGTGGACAAAGTTCATGTGTTTTTAAAGTCCGGCAACGAACGCCGTCTCGTGAGAGTCGATGCCGTCAAGGAGGGCCTTTCTGAATTGTCCGCGGATGACGCGTTTATCGTTTGGCTGGAAGAGCATGACGATGTGGTGCGGGTGGATTTTATCGATATTGACCCCCGGTTTGAGCAGATCAAAAAGCAGGCCCGTGATTTTTTCGAAAATCTCAGCATCAAAGTCTGCGTGCCGCTGGTGTTGAACGGGGAGTTAATGGGCCTGATCCTTCTGGGGCAAAAGCTGAATCTCAAGATATTTCGCACTCCGGAAATTCTATTTTTATCAGAGCTCAGGCATGCGGTGACCATCGCGTTTTCGAATTCAATACGTTTGATCGAGATGCAGCAAAGTCTCCAACGCTGGAATGAGGAGCTTGAGGAAAAGGTGAAACAGCGAACCCGGGAACTTGAATCGGCGCAAAAACAGCTGATTCAGGCGGAGAAACTGGCCACCATAGGAACGCTTGCCGGAGGTGTGGCGCATGAAATCAACAACCCCTTGACGGCCGTTCTCACAAACGCACAAATGCTTAAAATGACCCCGCATACGAGCGATGACGAAGAATGCATCCAGCTGATTGAGGAAGGCGCCAAGCGGTGCCAGCTCATCGTTCAGAAACTTATGAAATACGCCCGCAAACCCGTGGAGGAAGCGCTGCTGAGCGAAATAGATCTTAACCGGGTGGTGGAAAGCGTTTTGGCTTTTTTACGGTATCAACTGGAGCAGGAGAATATCAAGGTCTCCACCGCGTTTGGTTCTTTGTCCCAGGTTCGCGGAATCGGCAATGAACTGGAGCAGGTGGTGACCAATATTATTCTCAACGCGCGCGACGCTATCAAATCGGCTAAAAGATCCGGCGTTATTGCTGTTAAGACCTATGAGCAGAATGGTTCTGTGTGCGCGTCCGTCGAAGATGACGGCGTGGGTATCGCCGAGGAGAATATATCCAAAATATTTGACCCGTTTTTCACCACCAAGGACGTTGGGAAAGGGACAGGCCTCGGTCTTGCCATAAGTTACGGGATTGTGGAAAAGCACGGCGGCAGGATACGGGTGGAATCGGAGAAGGCAAAAGGGGCCCGATTCACGGTGGAATTGCCCAAGCTTCAAGGGGCGGGAAGCCCTGTTTAGTCCGGTTTTCTCATCGATTTGGCAAATCGACGAGAAAACCGCTTTGGGCGCATGAGTTTACGTCCACTTGCACGCACGGGATTATCCAAATCCCGGCGTGCAGTGCTGGCTCATTAAGAGCCTGCAAAGTTTTGTGCCTGAGTTTTGACAGGGCGCAAAAGACAACCCCTGCTTCGCAAAATGAATAACGCCTTTGCTCAGCAGCTCTTAGAGAGCGCAATTCTCATTGGTGATGAGAATTGCGGGTTAGGGCTTTACCTTAAGTGTTTTAAGCCGTTAAATTAAAACAGCAATAACCGGAGGAGTCACATGTCAGGAACAAAGGCCAAACGCAGGCGGATTCTGATTGTGGATGATGAAGAGATTTTAACCAAGACTTTTAGCATGCTTCTGGAAAGGAGCGGCTATGAGGTCTATGTGGCCAAGAACGGACAGGACGCTTTGGCCATGACCGGAGAAGAAAATTTTGACCTGGTGATTTGCGATATGCGCATGCCGGGGTTGAACGGGGTTGAAACCCTGAAAGCGATACGGTCGGGAACCGGAGAGAACGCCAATGCCGATTTGCCTGTTATTTTTATCACCGGTTTTGCTGATGAAAAGACCGAGCAGGAGGCAAGCACATTGAAACCGGTGGGGTATCTTTACAAACCTTTCGACAATGTGAACCTTCTCAGCCTGGTGAAGGAGACTTTAACCGATGAACGAACCAATCGTTGATTATATAAATCCTGATATGGATCTCCGGTCAAAAATTCACTTGTACCGGAAGTCCATGGAAGATATTGAGCATTGCCTTGAATTGAAACCTTATGAGTGGGGCCGGTTCCAGAGCCGTTTCAATCAGGAACTCAATGTGGTTTTCCGCGACCTTATGGAATACGAAAAAAGGTGTCTGGCGGAAGGACAGGAGGAGAAGATTTATAAGCTGAAAAATCTTTTTGTCCGCCGCGTCCGGAAAAATTTCTTAAAGGGCGAATCCATTGTCTGGAGTCTTGAAAAACCTTACGGGTATGCCGGAGACCACAAGATTATCGATGATATTTACCGCAATGCGCCGAAAACCGCGGGCGTGGACCGGCTGTACGATAATTACTTTCAGATGTCGTCGATTTCCGTGGCGGTAAGAAACCGTAAGGATGATTTTAATAGAAAATTAATTGAATTTTTGAAACAAAGGGACAAAAAGCCAATAAGAATCATGGATTTGGCCTCAGGACCGTGCCGTGATCTTGCGGAGCTTTACGCTGATCCTCCTTTTGATTTGTCCAATATCATCTTTGAATGCGTGGATCACGACGAGCGCGCTTTGAATTACGCTTCGAATCTGCTGAACGGCGAGCCCAATGTCCGGTTCCGGCGGGAAAGCGCTATTCGCATCGCACTCAAGCATGACATCAAGATGTTGTTTCCCGAGACTTACGATTACATTTATTGCCTCGGGCTTTTTGATTATTTTGACAACCGGGTTTCCATGCGTCTGGTCAAGAACCTCAGGCAGCTGCTTAAACCCGGAGGCGTGCTCGCGATCTCCAATGTCTATGACAAATACAGTAATCCCTCCAGCTACTTCATGGAGTGGGTGGGAGACTGGAACCTGGTGTACCGCAGCCAGGAGGATTTTGAAAAAATATTCATTGAGGCCGGATTTTCGCCGAAAGATTTGACCATCGGCTACGAACAGCAGGGCATTATGCAATACGTTTTTGCTGCAAAGAAAGGTTCTTAAACGAGGGGTCGACGTTGGGCGAGGCGATTTTCTCATACACCGGACTGATCAACGCTGTAACTAGCTTTGCGCTCGGCGCTTTCGTTCTTTTTACGCAATGGCGTTTCAAGACTGCGCGCCTCTTTTCGGTTTTTTCCTTCGCGGTCGGTTATTGGGCCTCCTTTTATTATTTATGGCTCAGCGCCCGTGACGGCGCTTTCGCCCTTCATTATATCAGGCAGGCCATGTTAGGTGCGATCTTGATTCCGGCCGCGTTCACTTCCTTTGTCTTTGCATTCCTCGAAAAAAAGGGATTTGCTTTTAATCTCATCAACTGGCTGCTGGCAGCTTTATTTCTCTCTTTTTCCTTTAGCCCGTTATTCATCACGGAAGTGGAGCCCCGGATGTACTTTCATTTTTGGCCGGTTCCTGGCCCGCTTTTTCACGTTATGCTTGCCTATTTCGTGGTCAATGTGATTGCGGCCCATACGTTTCTTTGGAAAGCTTTGGGTAGAGTCCGCGGGATCAAGCAGCGGCAGATTCAATACGTGTTTTTGGGAACTTTGCTGGGTTTTATCGGCGGGTCCACCAATTATTTTTTGTGGTACAACCTGCCTATACCCCCTTATCTGAATATTCTGGTCAGTCTTTACATCATCACGGTCGCTTACGCGATTGCGCGCTACAAGCTGATGAATATCGAAATCGTAATCCGGCGTACGCTTGTTTTTGCCGGATTGATGGCGTTCGTTTTCGCGGCATTCGCGGCCGCCACCTTTATTGCGCGCGAAATCCTGAGCCGTTATTTGAAACTTGGAGCTTACGGCTCCTACGCCATCAGTATTTTCCTGGTTGTGCTCGGGTATGATCCTATCCGGAATTTATTGCTCAATTTAACGGACCGATATTTGTTCCAAAAGAAATACGATTACCAGAAAGTGCTGAAAGACGCCTCGCGCGGCATGGCGCGCATCGAGAGTCTGGCCCATTTGACGCGCCTGGTGATCCATTTTGTGACCATGCGCATACGCATCAAAAACGCGGCCGCCGTTATCCTGGATGATAACTATCAATGTTTTAAAGTTGCTTTCGCGCGCGGTTACGGCGGTGAATGGAATTACTCGGTTATCCCGGTGGAGCATTCTTTGATCCAATACTTAAGCCGCGAGAAAGAAGCCTTGGATCTTGAAAAAGTTAAAGAATTGCAGATTTCATCCCCCTTAAGAGGTATCCGGAGAAAAGGAGAATCCCAGGGGCGGGATTATGACTTCCATGCTATTGAAGAGAAGATGAATGAGCTTCAAGCGGCTTGCGTGGTCCCCAGTTTTTTGGGCAAGGAGCTTAGGAGCATTCTCGTGCTGGGTGAAAAAAAATCCGGGGATGTTTATTCTGAAGCGGATTTGAGCGTTTTGTTCACGCTGGCCCAGGAATCAGCTATTGCCATCGAAAACGCCCGCCTTTACGATGAGGCGCTTAACAAGTCACGTGAGCTTGAAAAAATCAATCAGCAGTTAGAAGAAGCTTCGCGGCGTCTTATCCTCGCCCTTAATGACGCAGAGGACGCCAATAAGCGGCTTCTCGATACCCAGGCACAGCTTATTCACGAGCAGAAAATGGCGACGCTTGGCCGTCTGGCCGCTTCCGTGGGCCATGAAGTGAACAACCCGCTTACGATTTTATCCATGAATGTTTCAAGGATGATATTGAAATACCGCAAAGATCCCAATATCCGCGTCGCCGATGTCTCAGAATACTTTGAAAAAATGGAGTCCAACATTCAGCGCATCAAGGCCGTGGTCAATACGCTCACGGGGTTACTCAAAAAATCGGAAAAGGGCAAATTTGAGGCGCTTTCCTTGAAGCTGGTGATAGAAGAAACCCTGCCTCTCGTTCAGTTTCAAACCTATCTTGATAACCTTACGGGAACGGAGGTCGAATTTGATATTCCCGCTAACTTGCCCTTGATTAAGGGCGATTTGGAGCGTCTGCAGGAGGTTTTTCTGAACCTGTTCACCAACGCGTATCACGCTTTGGCCACTCAGAAAGACAGGAATATCCGGGTTTCGGCCAGGGTGGATGAAGGGAATTCAAAGCAAATAATCGTGGATTTTAAAGATAACGGCTGCGGGATGGATGAAGAAACAGCCAACAGGATTTTTCATTACGGATACACCACCAAGGCGGAAGGCAAGGGATCAGGCATCGGTCTTTACATGTGCCGTTACATTCTTGAAATTCATGGCGGTGAAATCAAGGTTAAATCCAAGAAGGGAGAAGGCACGACTTTTTCGCTGACGCTTCCTGTGTACGAGGAGCAGGCAGCGCGGGTCGCCCGCTGATGCGATGGTGAAAAGGTTGCTCATTGTCGATGATGAGGAGGGAATAGTCGAGGAAATAGCGGATTTTTTCAAGGATGAGGGCTTTGAGGTGCAAAGCGCTCACACGGGGGAAGAGGCGATTCAATCGCTCAGAACTCAACTACCGCATCTCATTATGATCGATCTCAAACTCCCTGACATGTCAGGCCTCCTTGTCCTCAAAGTGGCCAAGGAGCTCAATCCGCGCATCAAAGCCATCGTGAATACCGGTTATGTGGATCAGAACATGGTTGAACAGGCCGAGCATCTGGGGTGCGACGTTTTCCTTCATAAGCCTTTTGACCTGATGAAACTCAAGGAAGAAGTCGACCGGCTGGTCGCCTGATTGCCGCCATGGCCGCCATTCAGGTTTACGCTCTCGCGAAACCGGCGGAAAAGGATTTTTTGGACGACTATTTTTCAGATACCCGCGCAAGAATTTTACCGCTTGAGCTTCGTGAAGGTTGGTTCCTTAATTTTAACGAAGAGCCCGTGTTTCTTTTTGTTGACGCTTCGTTGCTGCCAAGCAAACACCAACAAGCGTTAAAACGACTTTTGCGTGACCGAGACAATGTTTTGGCATTTTTTCTCGGCGAGTATTCCCCGCAGGGATGGAACGATGCGCCGCGTGTTATCAGGCTTTCTCTTCCTTTGAGCGTTTCCGGCTTTGAACCTATTGTGTTGAATCAATTGACGTATCCGGCTGAGATTCGTGTGCTGGTGATTGATGACGAACCCGAGTTGTGCGAGGGCATTAAGGAGTATCTGGAATCAAAGAGAAGCGCTCCTTCTTTTCGGGTCGATTACGCTCTCAACGGACTGGAGGCTTACGCAAAGATGGAAGCTTTCCGTCCCGATGTCTGCATCCTGGATTTGAAAATGCCGGTTAAAAGCGGCCATGATTTTTTCCGTGAGGCCCAGAAACGCTTTCCTGGGTTTCGTGCTATCATCCTGACTTCATCGGTGGGGCCGGATGAAATCGCAGAAATCAGGAAATTAGGTGCGCCGCCCTTTGTCGAGAAGGGGTCTCAGCGCAGTACTTTTCAGGAGTTGACCGAACTGATTAAAAAGACCTGGTGTTTTTCCTGACTCATGAGGCCGCGATCGAAGGATGCGTCACAAGCAGTGCCGTGGTTTCGCGCAGCGCCGGATTGTTGAACGAGTAAGTCAGTCGGCCATCAAACAGAATGTGTTGCCCCTCCTTGAGATAATGTTCGTTATTTTCCAATACGAGCTGGATTTTACCGAAAATAATCTGCAATAGAACCTGCCCCTTGAACTGCAATGTTTCCGAGTCGCATTGCCCGCGGCTTTCGAGAATGATTTTTCCGGCAAAAAGCGGGCTGGATTTGGGCAGATAAGAAACAATGCGGAATTTTCGTTTCGGCCATTCAAGCGTGTATTCGCCGCGCTGATTGCCGAGAAAAAAAGATCCCTTGGCCTGAGCCTCGGCCTGACCGAAAAGATTTTTTAAGGGGATGTCGAGACAAGCCGCTATTTGCTTTAAGCTGGCAAGGGAGGGGGTTACGATTCGGCCGCTTTCGATAGCGGCAAGAGTCCGGGGGTCTATCCCGGTTCTCTTTGAAAGCTCGATTTGCGCCAGCCCGCGTTTGGTGCGCAATTCGCGAATCGTACGGCCCAATGAAACATCATTTTCGGAAGTCATTTTGCTGCTCATTTTACTCGATTCAGGGGTTGATTCAATAATCCGCGGTCCCACGTACTTGTTTATCTAATTATAATAGATAATTATCTATTTTCAAGAGATAGCCCGGTTTTTTTGTTTGCGCCCCCTTGCCGTGTCTTTTGTGTTGGGGTATTCTCATTGCGCGATGGATAAACCCACAATGCAATATCTCGTCGAGGATATCCTAGAAATAAAATGCCGGGATAATCCGAAGAGGAACAAAAAACTGGCCGCGCATTTGGTTAAAAATATAAAGACCGCGAGGGAGTTTTTTCCGATCGACGGTTTTTCGCTGGGTGAAACACTTCTTGTTATTCCGGGTCCCGGAGTGCCAGTCATCAAAAGGCTGGTGGTTTTGGATTCAAAAGCGTCTGTCCGTTTCTTGAGCCATGACCTGAAGTGGCGGCCCAACCAGTTCTAGCAATTGAAGTTAACGTCCAGGCGACAATTCCTTCCCATTAATTAATTGCTTTAGACTTTCTGTCTTATTCCGATACACACATGGATATAGGTGCTGTGAATGGGGCTTTCGCTTGACCTCCGAATCGCATATGTTATAATCCTTGAATTAGCATCATAACCGCATATAAGCTCGTGGGTTAAAAAAATATGGATATAACACCGGGTATTATAAAACGTTACAGCGCCCTTTTAACATTGTTTGTCTTTTTCTTCCAAGTAGGCGCATTTGCTGATTCGGATTTAAAAGTGAGCACGGGCGACAGCTCGGCCAACGAATTCAGACGCACAAGTCACGCCGCTATTGCCATCAAACCGGAACCCACAAGTAGCTTGCCAATCGACATGGAAAAATCGATCTCCAAAATCGGCAAAAAGGCTCTCAAAGAGAGGGTGGAGAATCTAAGGCGTGAGAAGAAGGACAAATTCAAAGAATTAACCGAAGGTTTTATCCGCAAAATCGTCACGGAAAAGGCGATTGTTTCCAAGGACGAGTTTTTAAAGCCGGGTGAGAGAAATCTTAACGATTGTATTGAACGCGCTATTCAGGAGCATGTGCCCGCCAAAGCCGCGACCGAAAGAATAAAACTGGCAAAGCAACGGGTTATCAAGGCCTTGAGGGATTTGTTCGCTGAAGCGACTTACGAGTTTGAAAACAGGGACGGGAGCTTGAGCGGTCAGGAGTTCAAAGGCAAAAGTTATCGCATGCGTTTTAAACAACCCGTTTTTCGCGGGGGCAATCTATGGGCCATTTTTCAAAAGGAACAGGCCACTTTGAGAGGTGCCGAAGCTGAGTACACCCAGATTGTCAATGATCTCATTCAGAAGGTTTCGGAAGCGTATTTTGAATGCTTGAGGGCGCAGATCGTGCAAAAAGACAGGGAAACCCTGCTTCGCCGCGTGAATAAAATTCACGGTCGAAGCCGTAAGATGTGGGACCAGGGGCTTATTTCGGAAATCGAATACTTGAACGTAGAATCGCTTCAAAGCCAGATTGAAAATGACTTGGAACAGGCGAAGCAGGATTATGAATTGGCTTACCTTGATTTACAAAAAGAATTGAACCTTGATATTGCCGATCGGATCCGGCTCGTTCCTTTTTACTCCTACAAAAAATTAATGGCCAAGGCGACCAAGAAAAACGGAAAGCCCTCATCCGGCGGCAAAAATTCCGTGGTTTTGGATTCCGGGGAGCCGCTCAAGCCTTTGGATGAATACATCAAAATGGCTTATGATCACAGGCCGGACTTAAAGCTTGAGGCCAACAGGCTTAGATCCAATATCATGGCCAAACGCGCGGCTCTCGGCAAATTATTGCCGCAGGTCAATATCATGATGGAATTCGGTGACCTGGGCGAGGCTTTCACGGAAACTGCGGATCCGGAGGTTCAAATGAGACCTGATTACAAACCGGAATGGCAGACCTATCTTGAACTTTCTTGGAATTTTGGAGGATCAACGGTTAAATATACCCGCGATCGCGATCAGAATGCGCCCAGCGTTAGTCAGTTTCAGAGCGGCAGTGGAACGACGACGAGAAAAGACTCTTTTTCCGTGGCCATTCTGGATAATATTGAAGATGTTTACCGGCTTAAAGAAGCGCAGGTTGAAATCATGGATGAATTTGTGAAGCTTGAGGATAAGGAGCGCGAGGTTATCAAAGAAGTGAAAGAAGCTTATTTTAACTATAAGCGTGCGGTTATTCAGTTTCAATCGCAGATCAAGCAGCTTTTGTACCGGATAAGGCAGGCTCAATTGCAAAAGCATAAATTAGAGCAGAATGAGATCCAGGCTTCGGAGTATATTCAGGCTGAAAATGAACTTCTTGAGGAGAAAGCGCAGTTTCACAAAGTCATGGCCGAGTATTATTCGGCCCGGGTCGCATTGAACCGCGCCGTGGGATTGCGCGGCATGCTGCCGGTGAAGGAATGGGAGTAGAAGCACATGGACGATACACCAGTCACACCTGAGCCATCTTCAGGAAATACGGGCGGCAAGAAGTACAATGAGTTTGATTATTTTTTTGAGAAAATTCGTAAAATAAATTTTCAGTCGCTTCTTAAGCCGCTTGCTTTTCTCAAGGGTTTTTTACCGGGGAAGGCTAATGTCCCTGAGCAAAAGAAGCCCGACAGCGGCGTTTCGCATTCTGTTGAAAAATCAAAATCAACCTTCCTTTCAAAAATTACCTTCAAGGCGATTATTATTTGGGGAGCCGCGATCGCTTTGTGTTATTTTATCGTTCAGGGCATGTTCATAGCGCCGGCAGCCAGGGAGAAGGAAAAAAAAGAGGCTGAGAAAAAGCAGGCGGCGGAGCAGCAGAAACAGGAATTGCTGCCGGTCAAGACATTCAAGGTTTCCCGTTTTAATTATGAGGATTCCCTCAACGCTCTGGGAAACATCAAGGGCGGTGTGGAATTCAAATTAAGTTTTGAAATTCCGGGCGTTATTAATTCCATCAACTATCGCGAAGGCGAACGCTATGAAGAGGGCGCATTGCTTGTTTCGCTTAAGCAGGATGATATTCTGATACGTCTAAAAAAAGCGCAGGCGGAAAAGAATAAATCTGAGACCGCGCTTTCCATCGCCCAGGGCAAATATGAAGAGCATCAGAAGCTTTATAAAATCGGAAGTATCCCACAAACAACTTTGGACAAGGTTAAACTCGAGGTGGACAGCGCTCAATATGAAGTGGAAGCTTCGGATCTGGAAGTTAAAATGAATGAGGCGATGCTTGAAAAGTCAAATCTTTACGCGCCGTCCGACGGGATGATCGGAGAACTTTATGTGGAAGAAGGCGAAGCTTTGACCCCCAACACGCTTATCGGTTCTCATATTTCAACGGACGTTGTTTCCGCAGAATTCGGTGTGGTGGAGAAGGATGTGGCCAAACTGGCGCTGGGGCAAAAAGCGCGTGTCTACGTTGACGCTTACGCGGACAAAACGTTTGAAGGCGTGGTGGAAAATATTTCTCCCGTGGTGACGGGCAGTTCCAGAACGGCCACTGTGCGCGTGCGTCTGGAAAATTCGGAAGGCCTGCTTTTGCCTGGCATGTTCGCGAGGATCAAAATTCTTCTGTACAGCAAGAGAAACGCGTTGATTGTCCCTACGGACTCGGTGCAGGGCAAGGAAGATGAAGCTTCTGTTTTTGTCGTGGACCCGCGTACCAATAAAGTCGCCAAACGGAATATTAAAATCGGCTACACGCGACCGGATTATTCGCAGGTCGACGCGGGATTGGAAGAAGGCGAGTTGGTTTGCGTCTCGGGCCTGGAAAAGCTCCAGGACGGAGTGGAGGTCAAAGTCGTTGAACAGCAGGAGGCTTCAGTATAGTTTTTTTCGGATGAATCCATGACCCTTAGCGAAATAGCCATTGAGAAGAAAGTCACCTGCATCATGATGATTGCGGGTCTAGTTCTTCTGGGGCTTATCGCGATCACGAAACTTCCCCAGGAATTATATCCCCGCATCAGTTTTCCGCAGCTAACGATTGTTACCAATTATTCCAACGCCGCGCCCGAGGAAATCGAAACACTTCTTACCAAGCCGATTGAAGAATCTGTGGGTTCGGTGAGCGGCCTTAAGGGCCTGCAATCAATATCACGGGAAGGCAAGTCGATTGTGACGGTGTCTTTTGACTGGGGAACCGATATTGACTTCGCCGCTCTTGCCATTCGCGAAAAAATCGATTTAGTGAAAGAAAAACTTCCCAAAGAGTGCGAAGACCCCGTTGTGCTCAAGTTTGACCCCCTGGCGCGTCCCATTCTTATTCTTTCTCTTACGGGCCCGCTTCCTCCCGATCAGCTTAAAATGGTTGCTGAGAAATCAGTCAAAGACAATTTGGAGAAAGTGCTCGGCGTGGCATCGGCCGAGATCAGCGGCGGTCTTGATCGGGAAATACAGGTTGATGTGGATCAGGGCAGGCTTTATGCCTCCAAAATATCCGTTCTCAGTTTGATTGACGCTCTGGAAAAATCGAATCTTTCCTACCCGGCTGGAAGTATAAAGAAAGGGCTTTACGAGTATTTGATACGCACCATGGGTGAGTTTAAATCCGTGGATGAAATCGGATATGCAGTGGCGGGTGTGGATAAATCGGCCGGAGAAAAGCGAGGGACGGATGTTTTTGTTGAGCGAGCCAAGTTCGAAGCCCGAGACACGCTTGAGGGGGTGAGGGAAGAAGCCAAACGCCAAAGGCTTAAAAAAAGACTGATCTTATTTAAAGAGGTTGCGGATATCAAGGACTCCTATAAGGAGAAAACTAGTATTTCTCGCTTTAACAGCCGGGAAAATATTTCCATTTCCATTCAAAAACAGGCCGACGCTAATATTATTCAGGTCGTTGACCGCGTAAAAACTGCTCTTCTGTTTCTTCGTGAGGAGCTGAGTTCGAGGAATGTGAAACTTGAGATTATTTATGACCAGTCGCTGTTCATCCGTGACGCGTTGTCAGGCGTTAGGGACGCCGGGGTGCAGGGCGGTTTGCTCGCCTTTCTCGTGCTGTTGCTGTTTTTGCGAAATCTGTATGCCGCGCTGATCGTTATTGTTGCTATCCCAACCACCATTATGGGTGTTTTTTTTCTGATGTTCGCGACGAATATTACGATTAACACCATGTCCATGGGAGGACTGGCACTCGGAGTGGGAATGTTGATCGATAACGGTGTTGTGGTGACGGAAAATATATTCCGTTTGCGAAGCCAGGAAGGTATGAACGCTAAGGAAGCCGCCATAAAAGGAAGCAATGAAGTTATTTGGGCCATGCTTTCTTCCACCCTGACCACTTGCGCCGTATTTTTTCCGCTTCTTGTTTTTGTCCCGGGCGTCGCGGGCCAGCTTTTTAAAGACCTTTCGTGGACGGTTATTGACTCGCAATTGCTTTCCTGGGTGATTTCACTCACGCTCACCCCTCTTCTGGCTTTGTCTATCAAAATCAAAGATCAAAAACCCGGGGAGACCGATGATAGTAAATTCAAACCTTTGGCGTTTTGAAAAGAAATTCCTTGCCATGAACATAAAACAGCAGCATAGGTTTTTGTATAAAATTCTAGCTGTGGCAGCCCTTTCTTTTTTTATCGGATTGATGATTATGGACAGACTGGATAAAGAAGTGCTTCCCAAGGTTGATCAGGGCCAGTTTATCGTCAAAGTGAATATGCCCGTAGGCACGAAACTCGAGGTGACGGATGAGATGGCCGAACTGGTTGAAAAGCAGATTATGAGCATTGAAGATGTTTTAAACACGGCTGTCAGTATCGGATCGAGCAAGGGAGAGGGGGCTGAAGGCGGGGTTGGCGGGCTGCTTGCTTCTCAGGCGCAAATTCTTGTTAATTTGAAACCGGAACGTAAACGGTCGTCACTGCAAGTTCTTGATATGATTAAAGATACGCTTGATGGCCTTGCTCAGTTAAAGAATGCTGAAATTGACTATATTTTGCAGGAAAGTGAATTTGCGGCAGGTGCTGCGGCAAAACCTGTCGCCGTACAGGTTCAAGGGTATGATTATGAAGTGATGCGGGGGTATGTTGAAAAAATTCAAAATAAATTACGATTGATACGGGGCGTTTACGGTGTTCAAAACGATTTGGCCCAGCCTAGTCCGGAAACCAAGGTTGATATAGACCGCAGGAAAGCCGCGCTTTACGGCGTTTCGGTCAAGGACATTTCTCTGACCGCCAAAGCCGCGATTGACGGGGCCGTTCCCACGACTTTTAAAGCGGCCGGACGGGAAATCGACATACGGGTGCGGCTCAAGGAGGACGACAGAAATAATTTGCAGAAATTGGGCGAACTGCTGATCATGTCGCCCGTTTTAGAAAGTGAAGTGGCGCTTAAAGAAGTGGCTACAATCACCCGTGGATTTGGTCCCAGCGAAATCAGACGACAGAATCAGTCGCGGACTATCATGGTTACGGCCAATCTGGAGGAAAAGGCAGACAAACAAAAGATACTTGATGACGTTGTGGCCTTCTTGAAGGATAACTTCAAAACTCTGCCTGAAGGTTACAGCATTGGGCTATCCGGGGAAGCCATCGAGGTTAAAGATGCCTTCACGAAGATTGTTTTTGCCCTTATTTTATCCATTGTGCTGACTTACATGATCATGGCGTCTCAGTTTGAATCCTTGATTCAGCCCCTTATTATTATGTTCACCGTGCCATTGGCCATCATTGGGGTAGCCATCGCCCTATTTATCAGTCACACGAGCCTGAACGCTATTTCACTTTTAGGGTTGATTCTGCTGGGTGGCGTCGTGGTCAACAACGGTATCGTTTTGATCGAATATGTGAATCAGCGCCGTGCTGCGGGCGAAGACGTGGTCGTG
This sequence comes from Candidatus Omnitrophus fodinae SCGC AAA011-A17, assembly GCA_000405945.1. GTDB lineage: Bacteria > Omnitrophota > Omnitrophia > Omnitrophales > Omnitrophaceae > Omnitrophus > Omnitrophus fodinae. The sequence goes on along the minus strand of ASOC01000034.1, from coordinate 3,372 downwards.
GCTGCTATCCGTACCAGTCAAATCCGCGCCAGGCCCATCGCCATGACCGCTGTCAGTTCCATGGTTGGATCGCTGCCTCTGGCGCTGGGTTTCGGAGGCGCGAGCACTGCCATTCAAGCGCCTATGGCTATCGCGATTATCGGAGGACTTTTTTCTTCTACACTTCTTACGCTTTTTGTCATCCCGTCCGTTTACATTCTGACGGAACGATTCATAGCCCGCATTATGGACAAGTTTTACGGTTCGGGTGAGGAGGAGGAGGAGGATGATGCTGCTGCCTATTCTGAAGGCGGTGACGAGCCGACACCTCCTTTGCCGGCATCTGTCTGACGATTGGTTGCTCTCTTGGCTTTTTTAAAATCCGGCATGTATATTTAAGCATAAACAACAAACCCTTATGGGATTACCGCGAGTAACAGTCCAAAGACCTGTCTTCACGCTCATGCTCTTGAGCGGATTGATGCTCATGGGCGTCATTTCGCTAACCCGCCTCCAGGTAGAGCTTTATCAAGGGTCTGCCCACGGCGTTATCAGCATTCTAACGCGCGTGAGAGGCGGACTTTCTCCGGAAGAAGTCGAAAAACAAATCACCAAACCGGTTGAAGAGGCCGTGGCCACAGTGAGCCATTTGAAAACCATGTACTCAAACTCGCGGGAAGCCGAGTCGCGGGTGACTATGGAATTTGAACCGGGAACCGACATGAATTTTGCGGCACTGGAAGTGCGCGAAAAGTTTTCCCAGGCTAGGTCGAAGCTTCCCACTGAAATTGAGAAACCTGTTATCGGAAATTACAGCGAGAGCGAGTCCGCCATTGTTATTCTTTCGGTAACCTCTAAATCCAAAACGCCCGAGCAAATTCGCGAAGTTGTGGACAATCAGGTCAAACCCTTGCTTGCCCGCGTGGATGGCGTGGCCAGCGTTGAAGTGTACGGCGGCCGTGAACGTAAGATCCTGGTCGAAATGGACCGCGATAAGATGTACGCCCATAACATTTCTATCGAAAGGGTTATGGATATTATCGGTTCCGCCAATTTGGATCTCCTTGCCGGATCTTTTGAGGCGGGCAGCACGCGTTTATCGATCAGGACCATCGGGGGGTTTAAAACTGTGGAGGAAATCGGAGACATAGGCATAGGAACCACTCCGGAAGGTTCCATCATTCCTCTCAAAGAGATAGGGACTATTAAAGACGCTTATACGGAGCCGCAGGACTACGCCCGCTTGAATCTCACTCAAAATGTTTCCGTGCAGGTCAAAAAGGCGGGCAGCGCAAACACCATCAAAGTCGCCAAAAATGTGAAAGGGGCTGTTAATTATTACCGTGACACCTCAAATGAAGATCTTCAATTTACGGTTATCACCGATCATGCCAAATCCATCAGAAGGGCCATTGATGATGTTTTGGAGTCCATGTATTTGGGGGTTGTTCTCACGGCTATCGTGATTTTTCTCTTTCTGCGCCGGATCAAACTCGCGCTTCTTATTTTGTTCGCTATTCCGACCTCCGTCATCACGACATTTATTTTCATGGATTTGTTTGGGATCAGTCTAAACATCATGACGCTTACCGGTATAGCGACGCATATCGGGATGCTTGTGGATAGCTCTATCGTTGTGCTGGAAAATATATTCAAGCGGCATGAAGAGGGGCTTGCTCCGCGCGAGGCTATTGTCGCAGGGGGCGAAGAAGTGTGGCTCGTATTGGTGGCCTCAACGGCTACGACGATTGTCGTTTTTCTCCCTATTATTTTCATCGACAAAGAAATTCAGCTCATTTATCAGGGGCTGGCTTTCACCACCACAATATCTCTTTTGTCCGCACTGCTGATTTCATTGGGATTTGTCCCCATGATTGCCTCCAAGATTAATATTTTTAAATCGTCAGGTAATTTGACGGAGTCATCCGCGGAAAAACGGAAATCGGGGATGTACGGCATTTACCGCAAAATCGTGACCGAAGCCTTTAAAATGAAATATCCTTTGTTGTTGATCGTTTTCATGCTTTGAGTTTCGCTCTTTCTTCTGCGGTCAATTCACGTTTGCCGAGAATTACGAGCATGTCAGGCTGATTCTCCAGAAGGTGACGCGCCCACACAATGGCTTTGCCGATAAAATCATTTTCCTGCAATCTCGCAAGGGATTCTTGAATCTGGCGGTTCAAAATCAAAAGATTGTTTTGGTAATCCGCGCTTGCAGTATCCAGGGCGGCCCTTTTTTGCAACAGCTGACGGAACCCGGCCGCTTCGGGCAATTTCGCGGCTTTTTCTTCGGTCAATAACCCGTAAAATCCGGTGAAATTGATTTCCTTGTCATTCAATATATCCGCGACCACCTGGACAAAATTCACAAATGCCGCGGCCTGCCACTCAGCGTTATCGCCCGGTTGCCCCTGAATAAGCGCGCTTAAATACTGAATTTGCGCCCAAGACTCAATCGTGCCGCGTTCGACCATATCGTTGCGAACATGCAATTTAGTGCGGTAAACCTGCTCCAGGGCTTTGCGCACGCGGAAAGCCCGTTGGGATTTTTCGTCCCGGTCGCGGAAACGGAAAAACTCCGTGTTATCCACGTCAATTCCCCGGTTAATCAGCCACATGACCAAACGGGCGGGATCGATGTATGTGCTGAAATCCGCGGCCTCTTCGGGCGTGATGGCCTCCCCGCGCATTTCCTTAGACCCGACCACCATGTAGCGAATGTCCGCGTCCAGCGCGATTTCAAGATCGAAGTCGGCTTCATCCATCATCCGGCTGGCGTAATAGCTCAAAATCCCGAAAAGATCAAAGTCCGGATATTTCTCGTTGATACGCGTAACCACTAATTCTTCAAAACTGACATTGTCCACGGTCCGCGTCGTTTTAACCCTCTCCTGTTTAAGCTGCGCCTGCTCCTCCAGAGAAAGATATCCGATAAAATTCTTGGCCCATTTGATGGCAAAAGCCTGGTCGCCGTATTTTTTCTTCTCTTCTTTCAGCCAATCGAGATATGTCTTACCGTCTTTAAAGGAACGCGCCTGCATCGTCTGCAAAACTTTAAGCATATTGTCGAGCTTCTGATTGGCCATCGTGTAATTGGGATCATCAAGGCGATGGCCCCTTAAATAAGGCTCAAAAATCCGAACTGTCCAGTCATCCAGGTTCAAAAGAACGGCGTCATCGGTCCGAATGTCAAGCGCCTGCAAAATCTGTTTGATTTTGTCACGCAGGGGAATACGCGGATCGCCGGGCTGTAACGGCGGAACATGCCTGAACACGGTATCTTTTGTTTCCGCCCCGGTCTCAAATTTCAAGTTGAGCACGGCCCTGTCATATTGCCCGGGCTGTTCAGAAGGCACGTACATTTCTGGTGCTCCGGGCTGAATCAACGCCGCC
>ASOC01000033.1 GCA_000405945.1 Candidatus Omnitrophus fodinae SCGC AAA011-A17 | reverse complement strand
CGACGCATATCGGGATGCTTGTGGATAGCTCTATCGTTGTGCTGGAAAATATATTCAAGCGGCATGAAGAGGGGCTTGCTCCGCGCGAGGCTATTGTCGCAGGGGGCGAAGAAGTGTGGCTCGTATTGGTGGCCTCAACGGCTACGACGATTGTCGTTTTTCTCCCTATTATTTTCATCGACAAAGAAATTCAGCTCATTTATCAGGGGCTGGCTTTCACCACCACAATATCTCTTTTGTCCGCACTGCTGATTTCATTGGGATTTGTCCCCATGATTGCCTCCAAGATTAATATTTTTAAATCGTCAGGTAATTTGACGGAGTCATCCGCGGAAAAACGGAAATCGGGGATGTACGGCATTTACCGCAAAATCGTGACCGAAGCCTTTAAAATGAAATATCCTTTGTTGTTGATCGTTTTCATGCTTTTAGTTGCGGCCGTTCACGGCATTTCAAAAATGGATATTGATTTGCCGACGACGCTTGAAGAAAATGAATTCGGCATCATTGTTTTTCCGATCGCCGGAGCTGATCTCGATGCCAACGACCAGGTGGCCAAAAAAATCGAGGATTTGCTCAAACAATATCCGGAAGTCGAAACCATGTCCACGGTGGTTAGAAAAGACGATCTCAAGGTCTACGTAAAACTTATCCCCAGGAAAAAAAGGAAAGTATCCAAGAGCCAAATTATGGATTTTATGCGTGAAAAGGGGCAAGAGACCATTAAGGAGGTTCATGAGGACTATTCGTTGATCGTGGATGAGGGCATATCTTCGGATGAGTCGCGGAAAATCATCATCAATATTTTTGGACACGAAAATGACAAATTGGAGGAGCTGGCGCATGAGGTGTCCCAGCGCATGGGAAAAATTCCAGGGGTTTCAAATATCGTGATGACGGATCTGCGCAAAAGACCCGAATACGATATGGTCGTAGACCGCGGCAGGGCCGCATTTTACGGATTGACCGTCAAGGACATTGCGGACGCGATGCACGCTCAGGTGCGCGGCATGAGACCCACAAAATATCACGAGCAAAAAGGCGGATCCGAGATTGAAACCATCACCAGGCTTCAGGCCATATACCGGCAGAAAGTCGAAGATTTGCGGAAGATTTACGTTTCATCACCGACCACGCGCCAGCAAATTCTCATTGAACAACCTCGCAAGCTTCCACCCGACTTTTGGCCCTAATACCATTGACCGCAAGGACAAATACCGGTATGTGTTTGTCAAAGCTGACACGAACATGGCTTTAGAAACCGCGGCAAAAAAAGTGAAGGAGGCTTTGACGGGAATGAATTTCCCGGAGGATTATTTTTATCGTTTCGGCGGCAAGTACCCTGAACTCGTCAAGAGTAAAAGCCAATTGACATACGCCATTTGCGTGACGATATTGCTGATTTATATGATCCTTGCATGTCTGTATCAGTCTTTTTTGCAGCCTCTTATTATCATGGTTGCAGTTCCTTTGGCATCTATCGGCGTTTACGTAGGGCTTAAATTGACCGGTAAAACATTGAGCGAACATGTATTTATTGGCATGATCATGCTGGCGGGGACCGTGGTTAATAATTCAACCGTCATGATTGACCGGTACAACACTTTGAGGTTAGCAAGATTCACGATCAATATGAGCTATTAATCCGGGCAGGGGAAGACCGTCTGCGGCCCATTGTCATGACAACAACGTCGACAATCCTTGGTTTTGTCCCTATGTCTCTGGGGCTGGGCGAGTCCGGTGACTTATGGTCTCCTCTTGCAATCACAGTCATGGGTGGTTTAATAAGTTCGACCCTATTAACGTTGATTGTTATCCCCATGATTTTTCTCGTTATCTCGGATCTAAAGGACTTGACAGCGCAAATCACCCTTCTGGCAGACAGCCTAATCCAGCGTATCCCCGCCTTTCGAAAATCTTCATAATTGCTTGAAAACAAAGCAGTTATGAAGTTCATATATTTTTAGCATTTTCCCTTTGTATTGATTGACTTTAGCAGGGGCAGAATGTATACTTATTATGCCTATCTAAAAAAGTATTTTAAATGAGTAAATAGTATTTAGTTAATCTACTAATTACTACTAGTATCGCGTGACTCATCGATATTAGGGGTTCGCGTCTTGTACAGCAAAGGTAGGGGGAACTATACGTTGATTACGGATCTGCAGAATAATTCAAACCGGAACTGGCTGAAGCTGATAGCCGTGGTGCTGACGATCACGTTCACGGCCACGAATGTAGCGGCTTCAGACGCGCTGCTGTTCCGCCAAGTTGATCCCGAACAAAACACCTACAAAAGCACTCTCCGCAACGATGCCAACCGTTTTTGGGACAGCGTTGATTTGTCGAGAAATATCGGCGAAATCAAAAAGACATTTCACGGCACTAAGGATCAAATCGTTATTCACATCCAAGACGCCCACGCTAACTACGAGGCGCAGAGGAATATCGCCAAAATCGTCAATTACTTTGTCAGCCGCCATAATGTGCATCTGGTTAACGTGGAAGGCACGTCGGGGGAGATTAACACGGCGCTTCTTTCGAGTTTTCCTGACGCCGCTGTCCGCCGCATGGTGTCGGATTATTTTCTCCGTAAAGCCAAACTCACCGGGCCGGAATATCTGGCACTGACAAAGCCGAAGAATTTTACGCTTTACGGGATTGAGGAAAAGAATCTTTACGAGGCCAACCGCGGCATATTTGTCGAGGCGCTTGAGTACGCGGATGACGACGAGAAGACGCTCAAAGATTTACGACTTGTTCTGGATGAGGTTTCCCGGGCCATTTATTCCGACGAGCTGAGAAGCGTGGCGCGGCAGAAAAAACATTTTGACAAAGACCCCAATTATCTTCATGAGTACGCCGAGTTTCTCAGCCAAAAGGGCGAAAAACTCGAGATCCCGCTCATGAATTATAAAAACATCCTTTCGTTGCGGCGGTTGATCGATCTGGAACAGGAGATTGACTTCAAGGCTGCGGAAAGGGAAATTGAGGTTTTTTTCGAAGACCTGAAAAAGCTTTTGCCGCGCGAAGAACTTTCCCGGTTTATCACCAACTCGGTGCAGTTCCGTTTGCAGAAAATGACCCGCTCGCAGTATTACGGTTATTTGCAGGAAAGAGTCAATGAGGTCTCCATTGACCGGCACCGTTTTCAGAATGTCCTGGACTATATCGAATACGGTCGTCTTTACGACGCGATAGGAATCGACCTTTTTAAAGAGCTTGAGAGCATGGAAAAGGCGGTGAAAGTAAAGCTGTTCCGCAATGAAGACGAGAAACGCACGGATGAGTTATTCACTTACCTGGGCATTCTTGAGAACCTTTTCCGTTTCGCGCTGGTCAAAGACGAGGTCATGTTTTTTTACGGAAACAGGAATGGGTTCAACTCCTCAAATTTCGTGAATTTTATCGACATGGCTGTAGCCAAGTATCATCTCCAGCTTGTCAATAAGCTTCCCAAAAAACTCGCCCGCATCGATGAAGACGCCCGGAAAGTTGAAAAGTTTTATGAATTGGCCGTGAAACGCGATCAAGCCATTATGCAGAATGCCCTGGCCAGGATGGATTATGAGGGCAGTTCGATTTCTGTAATGATAACCGGCGGGTTTCACACGGCCGGCATTCAGCGCACTCTGGAGGAAAAGGGTATTTCCTACATGGTGATTGCTCCGAAAATGACAAGCGCTGTGGATGAAGAGGCTCAGACCCGTTTGTATGAAGATTCCATTCTAAGAAAACCCACGCCCATTGAGCAATTTGTTCTCGACAATTACATGCCCAAAAAAACCGCCATTTTGCACGACCCGCGGTATCAGCTCGCGGCCCGGTCTCTTTTGCAGCTCTTGGACGTCGACCTTGCCAAAACGGAACAGGGTAATTTCGCTTTTGTCGCGAGCGCGGCCGCTTTGCTGCAGGGCATGGGGATCTTGCGCGGCGAGAAAAACGGCGCTTTGAAGCAAGACTGGGAAAAACGCCTTGTCCGGCTGCTTGAGACACGCGGCAAAAGCCGGGATGAAATTGACAAAGCGCTTTCCAACCTGAAGACGGTCGCGGATTTTCTTATCAAACAAGATGCCAGGATAAAGGCTGTCACCGTGGGCGAGCAGGGCCGGGAAAAGAAGATTTACCTGATAGAGTGCGGTGAAATTTCTGGCGGAAATTTTGTTCTCGTAGTTTCCAACGGCAAATTTTCCACGCAGGATGCAAGTAATCGCGAAGTTCGCATCAACGATATTTTCGAGACTGAACAGGAGGCGTTAAAAATCGCGTCCTTTGATTTTTCAGCCGGCAAACAGAATTGGCAGGCGAATTTGTACCGGACCACCAGGGCTCACCTGGACGCTATTTTTAAGACCGCGGGCCAACGCGAAAAAATAGCCGCCATGGCCGGAAAGCCGGTTGAAACAGCCGGGAGGGCTGATGCGGCAACTTTGTTTGGTCAAATGGGATTTACTGATCAGGATCAGGAATTAAGGGGTATCTTTACCAGTTTAAGCGGTTTATCCTCGGCCAAGGATTTTTCGCCTGGCGTCAGGATTGCCGCATCGGTTATAAAATTCGCGTTGGGACGGCCGGATATCGTGAACTCATGGTATCAGAATGCCCGGGGAGTGCCGGGGTCTTTGCGGGATGTTTCTCAAGCTGTTATGCAAGCAAAAAGAAGCCGTACTGTGCCCGCGACAAAAGCGTGGCGGAGACAGCAAGAGGAAGTTTTGGCGGCAAGTCTCGGCGGTCTTATTCATAGCATTTACGAAGTGAATGCCAATTCGCTGGGTGCCGCGGTTCGAGAGCCGGAAAGAGAATTCACACGCCAAGTTGGGATGCTGACGCGAGTGCTGCGGGGGGAAGGCGCGTGGTCAACTCATGGACTGGATGATTTGGTTGACCGAGTGTTTGAGCAGGCGTTTGCGGAGGCGATGGCAGGAAAAACCGCTGAGCCTGAGGCGCTTTTGACCACAAAACAGAAGCGGCAAAATGAAATCAAGAAAATCGTGGACAAATTTCCGGACATTTCTCTGGCTGATCTGAAAGGGATGCTGGAAAAGTCGCCGTCCGGTTATAAGCTCAGCGAATCCACGCTCAGGTCGGATTTGAAAGAACTTGGTTTGACCAGAATTTCCGCGCCATCGCGGGTCAGAAGGCAGGAAAGGCAGGAGGAAATACGCGAAATCATGGCCAAGTTTCCGGCTGTTTCCCTTAAAACGCTCAAAATGCTGCTTGAAAAATCACCTGCCGCGCTTTCTATTTTGAAAGCCCAAGGTTATAACGGGAATTTTTTAAAGAGGGCCGGCTATCAGGTCAGTGAAAGCACCTTAAGGTCTGACTTGAAAGAAATCGGGGTAGACTGGGTTTCGGTAACCAAGCGGGGGAAACAACGGTTTTATTATGATTCCGCCTCGGCTCAAGCCTTGGCTTTACGAAAAGGGGTCGGCGAAATGACAGAGCCAGATGCCGCATTTCAAAAGGCGCTGCTAGATAAGGCGCGCATAGTCGAAGAAAGGCTTGAAGTCGAAACCTTGTCGGCGCAATTGAAATCCGGAACACCGCTTGCTCAAGTCACGGACGCTGCCATTGACCTGATAGATAGAACCGTCTTTCAATTAGCGGGCTTTCATCTGGACGAGGAGGGACAAAAGGGCGGCGCCAAAGCCATGATGGAAGGAAAAATGCTGCAGTTGCGAACCGGAGGCGGAAAAACCCTTGCCATAGCCTCGGCGATATTGCCGATGGTGCTTGAAGGCCGGGCAAGTCAGGGGATGGGAAAAATGAAAGGCGTGGCTGTAACGGTTCAGGACGCGAAACTGGACGAAGACAGCAATGCCGCGGCCGCCATCTTGGGAAGATTCGGAGTCCGGGTGGGTGTGCTGACCAAAGAAGGCGATAAGGATGTCGGCTATTTATACGAACAGGATGCGTTGGGTGATTTTGTCCGGGGAAAGGCTGTTTCTCCCGACGAGGTTTTATCGACAGCGGAAGTGATTTACGGGAAATTGGAGACTTTTGTCCACCGGTACAACCAGGAATTGATGGCCTATGATCCGACGCAGCGTACCCTGTTCCGTCGCGACTTGCATCTGATTCTTGATGAAGTGGATCAAAACCTTATTTATGAATTTCATATTCCTTTCACCGTCGCTGGCGGCCGGCCGTTGCCCGATGCGGAGAAGCGTAACCAATTCCGGAAAATCGTCAACAGAGTTGTGGAAAAAGAAATACTCACAAATCCGTTGCTTTTCCGGCGCAATGACGGGCAATCAAGCGTTGAATTGATAGAGCCGGCGAAAATTCTGAAGATGATCAAAGCGGCGGTCAAAAACAAACCCGCCCAATTCCAAGCGATGGCTGAAACGGAATGTGAAGACTTTGTCACCGCCGCGCTTCAGGCTCACCTTTATTATGATCAAAAAGTTAAATATTTGGTCAAGGGCGGGAAAATCGTTCTCTTGGGGGATAATTCGCAGGAGGAGAAAACCGGCATGGTGCTCGGGGGAGGCCTTCATCAGGCGATTGAAGCTAAAGAGAATGTCGCGCATTTGACTTTGGAAACCTACACCAGCCTGCGAACCACCCTTAAGACCTTTTTGTTCGATCGTAATCTTATCCGCGAGTTTTCAGGCGCGTCAGGAACAATCGATGACGCGTTTATGCGGGAAGTATATGGCAAGGAAACCGTTTCTCCCGCGGCACAGGCCACGAAACGTATCGACATGCCGACTAATGTGTATGCCACGGCGGCGGAGAAACAGCGAGCCTATTTGGCAAGAATTTCACAAGTCCATGAATCCGGTGGTTCATTGATTGTCAAAGTCGAGAGCACCAAGGAAGCGGATGAGTTGAAAAAATGGCTTATTTCCAAGGGCAAAGTGGGCGCGGAAGAAGTTCGGGTGATATCAGCCACGACCCTGGCTAAGGTGGGGGAAGTTGTTAAGCAGGCAGGCAAGCCGGGAAGCATCACGATTGTGACCAATATCGCCAATCGCGGTATTGACATCAAGTTAAGCGCTGAATTGCGTGAACTCGAAAAAACGGGTATTCCGGGAGGGCTTTACGCGATCTCGACTTATTATGACGAATTTGAAGCATATGAATTTCAATTTGCCGGCCGCGTTGCCCGCCGCGGCGATCCGGGTATTTGGGAAGCCTTTATTTCGCTGGAAGATTCGGTTTTTGAGAAATACGGGCAAACATTTGAAGAAACCCGCGGCGCTTTAAAAAGTCTAGTGGCTCGCTTGGTCAATAAATACGGCGAGGATTATCTTGCCGCGCTTAACCAGGCCGCCAATGCCGCTGACAGGGCTGAATTGGATGACATGCTTGCCAAATTCCGCCAGCAGGTAAAGGACTATTTCGTTTCCACCAGCAAGCGCCAGAGCGAGTTTGAAGCCCAAGTGGATGCGCGCACCCGTGAATTTCTGAAAAGGCGCGAGGAAATTTTCAGATTCGAACCATTGATCAACCGGTTGTATGAGGAGGAGGCAGCGCTTGAACTTGCGGCGAAACTCAAGAAGGCGGCCGGCAATAAAGAGTTACTGCTTCCTATTTTGAAAAGCTTAAAACTGACGCAAGTTCAATACGAAGCGGCTCTTCAAAGTCCCGGCGTGCGTAAAGGTAAAAGAACAGATTTTAATGAACTGGCCCTTCTTTTGGTGCGGACAACCGGCGGTGAAGGCTTGAAGCGAATGTTTGTCAGGGCGCAGGATATTGCCAGGCAGATTCGTACCGCGAAGGCAAAAAAAGTTGCCAAGATTCTGAAGACCGTGAGCGCGACGAAAGAAGATCTGCAGCAAGTTCTTAAACGCAAGGATGTGAACGGGGACATGGATGTCGCCGCCTATATTCTGCTCCGCAGACATATCACTAATCTTTTGCTCATCACCGTGGACAGGGAAATGGGGGCTTTTGCTTCGAATTTTGAAAAACGGCAAAGAGAAATCGCCCGCACGATCAACGCCAACCAGATGGCAAGCCAGATGGCCAACGTGAATCAACTGGTGGAAGACCCTGTGGGTTTGACGTTGATTTTCGGGGAGAGGATGGAGTCGGCTAACCGGAAGCAGACGGCGGTTATTCTCCATGAATTGGGCGCTCCTGCCAAGGTGCCTCGCGCCCTTATGAGCCGCGCAGCCATGGCTGCGCGGAAATTAGCGCGTGTCAATTGGATGCGCGTAGCGGCCATGTCTCTTATCCTGGCGCTTACCTACTTTTTGTTTAAAGCCGGCCTGCTTAACCTGATTCTGACTCATTCCACGGTGCTCACCGCCGCGTTGGCAAGCGTTTCGCCCTTTGTTTTGGGGCTTACGGTGATAGCTTTTCTTATTCTTCAAAATTTTCTAAAGCCGTACATCAACCGGATCGCAGGGAGTGAGAAGTATAAAATCGAAGTGGAAGCGATGTTCCGGGGCGCGAAAATCACGGGCGCTAATCTGAAATCGTTGTCCATGTATGCCCTTAACTGGCTGCTATTGAAAGTCGGCATGATGGCGCCTGTTATGGCCGGAGGCCTGGTGCTTGCGGCTTTGGCCTATCCCATGACAACGATTTCCATTTTCGGCACAGCCCTGCCTGCCCTGCCTACTGCCTTGGTGATCAGTGCCGTGGCCCTTTTCTCCAGCGCCTTGTATGTCCTGTTAAATCTGCGGTCGCTGAAGGAAGCGCCGGTTTCATACCGTGATATTCACCGGGTGCTCTCGACTTCAACTAAAACACTGCTGAGTTTACTGGCCATTTCGTTTGCATTTCAAAGCGCGGCCACACTGCCGGGTTTATTGCTGGGCCTGGCGGCAATTGCTTCTCTATTTGGAATCTGCAATCTGGTGGTAAAGCTGGTAACCCCCGGGGCACACGAAACAGAAATCGGCAAAACCGTTAAAAAAGGTTTTTCGGGTTATGCGAGTGCCTACATCGGCCTGTTGTTTGCTTCTTTCGGAGTGGGCAGGCTGCTGGCCTATTTCAACAAAGGTTTTGGTAAAGTAGCGCGTAAAATCCAGCCGGCAGAGCAAGGCATGTTGTCACGGTTATTGAATTTCACCAAACGGGTAGAGAGCTTCATCTATAAGAATGACAGAACGGTTGACGTGATTAATCCCGCCATGGTGAAGCGCGGCATGGTTCTCGGATTTGCCGGTTTTCTCATTTTTGGAGGCCTGGCCGTACTTTTAGGCGGGCCCACTGTTTCCTTGACGGCTATCAAATTGCTGGGCCTGGTGCCGCTGGCTTTGGCTTCACTTGCGTCTTTGGCCGCCATGACCTGGATTTTCAAAAAGATTTTCAAGCGTCCTCAAATTGAAAGGGCCCACACCTTTAAAGAATTCATCTCAACCTGGATTCAGCATGCGGTGATCAATGCCCCCATGATTCTATTCGGCGTTCTTGCCCTGGGAACCCTGGTGACGCAATTCATCATCACCCAGCATTTTGCCGTTACCGCTCTTGCCACCTTGTCCCAGGTCTTGACCGGGATTGGACTGGCTTTGATCATCGGGATTGTTTTTTATTACGGCATAGACTATCTGAACCGGCATTTGAGCCTCAAAGCCCGGGAGGTATTTGTCGTTGTGTTTGGTCTTCTGGCCGCCATTCCTACCGGCGCCGGCGCGGCTTCGTCACCGGCCGGGTTTTACGAGAAACAGCGGACGACAACCATGCTCGAAGCGCTAATGGGCGCGCGACAGGGTGAAATGCAACTCGGCGACATAACCCAAAAACTGCAGGATATTGATCGGCTTGAAAAAGAAATGCCGCATCAATATTCGCAGGGTTTTAACCGGATGGTGGCTAATATGAGGGCCCTATCAACGGAAGCTGAAAGCCAGCCGCTTCGCGTGGCAACTGCTCCGGCCGAGATTCCGAAAGAAGTGGTTGCGCCTAAGCCTTTGATGGTGGCCGAAGCACCGCAGACCACGGCTCCCGGCGAAGTGCCAACGCTAATGTCCCTGACTGAGCCAGCGCCTATGCCGCAAGGCGCGGTTCCTACTGAACCCACGGCCCCGGCACAAACACCGGCAAGACAGACAGCGCCTGTGCCGACTGAAGCTCCAGCGCCTCAAACGGGTGAACAGTTCGCGGCACCCAAGCCCACTCCGCAGACAGCGCAACCTGTTGTAAAGGCGCAGCAACCGGCGGCGAAAAAGGTGGCTGAAATCACCCAAGTGCCTCCGGCCAGTGTAACGCCGCGCGTTCAGGTGAATACCGCTTCTTATGACGCATTCTGGGGCAAATACAAAGCGGAACATTCTTTCGCGGACGGCTCAGCCCAGTATCCGGAATTTTACCGGCCAAGATACGGTGAGGTTCGCAGTCACCTGGGAGATGATATCGCGATGCCTATAGGAACGCCGATTTACGCGCCCGCAGGCGGTGAGGTCTTTGACATACAAACAGGCGACACCAGCGGTCTTATGATTAAAATCAAGCACCCGAATGGCATGGTCACCAAGTATCTCCATCTTTCAGCTGTGCCACAGGCCATCCGCGATGCCATTGCGGCGGGCAAAACTTATCCGGTGCAGGCCGGTGAGTTGATAGCGCTTTCCGGCGACTCCGGGTCACCGGGCGCCGAGCACCTGCATTTTGAAATGTGGGTAGGCAAGGACCACCCGATAGCGCCTTATGACAACTTTGAGCGTTTTATCCGCGAAAATGAGGGAAAAGGAGCGCAGGCCGTGCCTGGGAAAATAAGCCTCACCGAGACCCAGGAATATCTGGCCATTGTTCCGCAGCTTATCGTTATTGGCCGTCTCCGTTTTATGGCCGATGTGCGTTTCGCGACACTCTCCCGCGATGTAAGAAGCTGGCTTTATAAGGACTTATTCATTGAGAACGCTTCGGAAATTTACCGCGAGCAATACCAGGCGGTGAAAACCGCGAATCCGGAAGGTAAGGAGCTTGATATCAGAAAACAGGCTATTGATAAAACCATAGAGGCCCTCATCCTCATGCCCCTGGTGCCACAAGACATTCTTCAAAATACGGCAGTGACCGTGGCCATGTCCGGGCCGGCCGGCGCGGGTCAAAAAATGGTGGAACACCTGCATGATCAGCAGGCCATGCGCCATGTGATGCGGAATATTTTACTGGAGCTTTACCGCGGCGCCGTGGAAACCGACTCCCAGCACCCGGATCGGAAGGTAATGTTTGACCAACCCGCGGAAGCTTCACAGTACAAGAACCTGACTGTTGAAGGCCTGCTGGCTTTGGCTTTGCAGCGTTACACCAATATCTGGGAAATTGACCAGCAAATCGCCCAAGCCGAGGGCCGGGTGATCAACACACAGTACAGGCCCACCGTCGATTTGGTGGCGCGCCTCGGTTTGGGCGGGGCGTTCGGAATCGGGCCGGAATTCGGTTTTTGGCTCAAAAAACCTTCGGAGGAACCCAAAGCTGAATTGGCAAAGCGCCTTCCTATTCTCCAGAAGTATCTTCAGCAGGCCGCGGTGCAAAGCCTTTTAGCGGAAATTTATCGTATCCAGACGGAATGGGTTCGGCTTAACGTCGAAGAACAAATTTTTATCGGGTCAGAAGATAAAAAGATAACAGCGTTAAAAGGCGAGTTGATGAAACCAGAGTTTGTGAACGACATGCAGAGCGAAATAAACAAGATTGACGAGTTGCGCGCGAAAAAAGCCGCAAACTACATGAACGATTTGCGCATTTTTATGTTGATGCATGGACAGATCACCATTAACACTTCCGATGCCGAAGCTGTTGACCGGTATAAAGCTTTTTCCGGAATCATTTATCATTTACGCGCCGCGGCCGAGAATCTGGACAAACAAGTCAAGCAGGAATCTGATCAAGAAAGAGCGCAAACCCTGGAGAGCCAAATCCCCCGCATGGCCCGCGACATGGAACGCGCTCGCGTCAGGCATACGAAGGCGGATCTTATGCTCCGGATCTCCGGCCTTACCGGCGTGCCGGCCGACCAAATTTCGCTGGATGGCAATTTATCCGAATGGCTTTGGTTTAACGAGACTCCGGAATTGCCGAAAAGTCCGGAGGAGGCGCTGGCCGCGGCAAGGAAGTCATCCACCCTGGATCGCTGGCAGGGAGCCGTTATTTTGGGCAATTACGGGTTCGTGGAAGGCGAGAGGACGGTTGCTGAACGCATAGCGGCCGAGAAAACAAAGATGGCTGAGATTCAGACTTTTGTGGCCAGAGCCGAGCAAAAAAGGCATGTCCGGCTGGGGTTGGGCTTTTTCATGGGATTGGGTCTGTTTTTTAATCTTTCCAGTCAAAAAGACAAGAATATTGAGCCTGCGGCTTATCTGTCACAGGCGCTGAAAGCCCACGAACATTATGAACAGGTTTCCCAGCAGACTGAATTTAAACGCCAGCAGCTGGTTGAGGAAATTCAGGATAGCGAAAAGAAGCTTTTCGGCGCGCCAGGTCAGGAAGGGCTTTACAAAATTAGCGACGCGAGGCTGGAAAATTATCAACTGGTTCAAACGCGGTTGCACGAGGGGAAGGAAGCGACGGCGGAAGAAGTGGAAAAAGCTCGTCAAGAGTATCTTGCCGTCATGCATGCCATTAATGAAGAGCATGCCGTTCTTGAACGCAAGTACACGCAAATCGACCAGCTTTTGATGGGAATCAAAGAGGCCGAGGGCGCGATCAAAGACAAATATCAATTCACCCCGCAGGAAGAAGATTTTTTTAAGCGGCTTTACGTGGAGCATGAGCAGCGGCAAGTACCCGTTGTCACGCTCGCGAATCAGGAATCGTCCATCCAGTCCGCGTACCGGAATTCCACAGAATTAAGGCAGATGCAACTGGACAGAAACGCGGCTATCCGGGTGCTGGATAAAAGACTGCGCGACGCGGGGGTCAAGGAATTTAACGACCTTTTTGACGAGCGCCAGTCGATTGAAAATCAGATTTCCGCGGTGATTCGCGACAAAAAACTTAAACCTGAAGAAAAGGAAGCGAAATTGCAGCAGCTTCGGGAAAAACACAGCCGGGTGGAAATCAAGTTGGCCGCGTGGCGTGAAGCTATCCTCAAGGTTACCTTTCAGGCCAAAGCGATAAGACCCAAAGATGCCAGAACGCCTAAGAATTTTTGGGGTCTTTTCGGCATAGACGAGAATACGTTGCGCATTCGCAAAGGTCAAACCGTGACACCCGAAGCGCTTGGCATCAAACCTCCGACCGTTGATCCGTCCCGGGCCCAGGTTACGGGTGTTTTTGTGAATTCATTTTCAAACGAAATCAGCGTGTCGCCGGGATTGGGCGTCACGCTATCGGCCGAATCCGGCGCGAATTTTCAAGCTGATGTTTCGGTGCTTTATCTGAATGTCCTGCGCCTTGAGCAGAATGAGAAAACGCACCGCAATGATCTTTTGAACCGTCTCACGGCTTATGAACGCAGTTATGTAGTTTTGGTTCAGGCTGAAAATCAAATGAAGGAGCAAATCGCGGAACTGGAACGCATGCGCGCTGTGATGGCTGCGGCTTTGGAGCGTAAGGACGGCGGCGAAGGAAAAGTAAAAGCGGATATGGCGCATATTGACGTGCGTCTGATGCAATCTCGTTCGGCCTTGAATGACATTTTAGTCAATCAAAAAAGGGCACTGAATCAGCTTAAACAGCTGTTCAATCTGCCCTTTCAATTAGATCAGCTGCCGGTAAACGCGGAATTCATACAATACATTGCAACGCTGCGCGCCTTGACTGTGACCGCCCATACCAGGCTCGTAAACGCGATTTACGCCAATCCTTCCTATTATTTTGAAGATATTGAGAAACAAGTCGCTGAGAATAACCGCAACCTCGGATTGGCGATCGAGCGCGCGGCACGCGAACCGCACAGCAAAGTGCGTCTGAATTTAGTGCTGGGTGTGGGCGGGTTTTACGGCGACGTGAATCTTTATGACGGCGCCGCACGGGTTCAGCAGCGCGTTGAAATAGCCCAGGCCGAGGCCACGCGTCTACGGGCGGAAGAAGCTTATCTGGACACGCTGGCTTCCGCGAGTCTCAGACTTTCAAAGTTAAAAATCGAAATAGGCGCTCAAAATTCCCGCATTGTCTACGCTAACACGCGTCTGGACAAAGCGCGCGCCGATCTTCTGGCCGCCTATATTCTGGGTAATAACGGTTTCCGTTCCGCTATCAGTAATATCAGTAAGTTGCTGAAGAAGGGTGACGGCGTCGATAATGAGCAGCGGATTCTTGCGTTTTTGGTACGGAACGAGATTGCGGATGAAAATTTACCGGAAGTCACTCTTCGCGGTTTGATTGCGCGCGCAAAAGAAGTGATAGGCAGTCCGTACCGGAACGACACGGTTTACGACGATCAGTTGAGCATAGTCTACCGCCGCGCTGAAATGGCGCAAATCGCGAGAAATATTACGGGACTGGAGCAAGGATTGGAATTTCTGGAAGGTGAAAAGGCCAAAATGGATTATATCGAAAAACTCCTTTTTGTCCTTGAAAATTTGGAGGCCCTTGCAAATTTGGATGCTCTTGAAAATTTGGATGAGAAAAAAAGGCTGGAAGAAGTTGTGGATAACGATCCGGAAATTCGGGACATTGTGAATGAGCTGAATGACCCGAAAACCGGACCGGCAAGAAAAGAGCAGTACGAGAAGCTACGGAACGACTTGAAGCAAAGAATGCTGAAAGGCGCTTCCGTGGAAGTTTCCATGGAGTCATTACGTTCCATGAAGCCCGAAGACGCTTTGGCGCAGATTAATTTGCAGGAACAAGCCAAGATTCTTGGGATTATCGAGAAATACGGTTATTTGAAAGGCCTGAGCGCTGATTTCTTTGTTTATCACTCCCTGGGGCTCACCACGGAAAGCACCTATGCGGGCCCCACGCATTTCTCAGGCGGCAGTATCACGCCCAACGAAGGCACTTCATCCATGGAATCAAGCGATACAAGCGCGTCGGTTCCGGCCGGCGGCACCCTGGATGAATCCCAGTCTCCGCGTACCGATAAGGAAGCCACCCGGCACACCTATATTTTAAATGCAGGTTTCCGGTTCTATTATCTCCTTCCTCTGACCCAAGGTTTGGAGCAATCGCGGCAATCGGCAGTGGTGAGAGAGTTTGAACTGGCCAAATCCTTCAGCGATTTTCAGTCCAAACAAAGGCTCATGGCTGCGGGACTGCACGTTCTCCGCGCCCAATCCAGGGTGGAAGAAGCGGCTATGATGTATGAAATGTGGGATCAGCAATACCGCCAGCTTTATTCCGGAGTCAGTCAAACGGAATATCAGCGCGCCATGATTTCGTTTGAATCCGGCTTGGCGAGAACTAAAGCAAATATGACTGAAGCCGCGAACGCGCTGGAACAGGTAAAAATCGAATTTCTAAGGGCTCTTCGCGTCGTGGGAGGAGACGTTATCGCCCAACTCACGCCCGAAGACCTTGAAACCCTGCGGGGCATGACCGGATTGACAAAAAATGACTTGTCCGAGCTTGAAAAAATGGCGGATACCCTGGCAGAAGACGATCCGCGTTTTAAAATGCATCTGGAAAGAATAAAGGCGCAGACCAAGACCTTGAAACTCATGCGCTATGAAGCCTTTGGCCCCAAAATCGCGTTTCTGGGCGTGGTTTCGCTTTTGGAGCAAAGCGCGGAACTTCAGTTCCGGCTTCCTTTGTTGAATCAGCAGGGCAAGGCCCGTGCTGATTTGCAAAAAGCCATTCTGAAGAAGCTTGAAGCGGAATTGCCGCTTCTCAAAGACAATTTGAGGGTGGCGGCCATGCGCATGATCAATCAGCTGAACGCTTCCATCGACAGGCTGGAAAGGACGGAAAGAATCAGAGACCAGGCCCGCGATGAAGTGGTCAGGGCCCAGGACTATTTTACAAAAAACGGAACTTTTACAGGCGGCCCTTGGACATGGGAAGCGTTAAGCGGCGCTATCGTCACTTATGAGAAGGCCCAATACGCCCTGTGTGACGCCCAGGTCGAGCTGCTTAGACAACACGAGCTTTTTGTGGAGTTTTTGCGGACCAATGGCATGACTGATGAGCAAATCAAGAATGTGCTTGCCATTGAACCCACGGTTTCTGAAGAAGCGAAAGTCGCGGAAAGGCCGTTGCCGAAGTTTGAAACCCCGGCGGCGTTGATTCAGCCCGGAGCACCAGAAATGTACGTGCCTTCTGAACAGCCCGGGCAATATGACAGGGCCGTGCTCAACTTGAAATTTGAGACCGGGGCGGAAACAAAAGATACCGTGTTCAGGCATGTTCCGCCGTTACAGCCCGGCGATCCGCGTATTCCCCTGCGTGACAAAATCAAACAGATTTTGCAGGCGCTTGACATTCGGACCGATGACGCCGTTCTTTTGAACCTGGATGACTGGACAGTTCGGATTTTTGAGCCTTATTTAAGGGGCCATCGCCTTGATGATCCCAATTACACGATGGCCAATCAGAAGCTCGACAATATGCTTAAAGTTTTGCAGACGATGCAGGCGCGTTCCTTTAAAGACGGTAAGACATATCTCGATTGGCTGAAAGAAGAGAAGAAAAAATACGGCGACCAGGCTTTTGCCATCAAATGGGACCAAGAATTTTATCGGATATCTTTCTCTGGAGGAGCAGGCGCAGCTTAAACAGGAGAGGGTTAAAACGACGCGGACCGTGGACAATGTCAGTTTTGAAGAATTAGTGGTTACGCGTATCAACGAGAAATATCCGGACTTTGATCTTTTCGGGATTTTGAGCTATTACGCCAGCCGGATGATGGATGAAGCCGACTTCGATCTTGAAATCGCGCTGGACGCGGACATTCGCTACATGGTGGTCGGGTCTAAGGAAATGCGCGGGGAGGCCATCACGCCCGAAGAGGCCGCGGATTTCAGCACATACATCGATCCCGCCCGTTTGGTCATGTGGCTGATTAACCGGGGAATTGACGTGGATAACACGGAGTTTTTCCGTTTCCGCGACCGGGACGAAAAATCCCAACGGGCTTTCCGCGTGCGCAAAGCCCTGGAGCAGGTTTACCGCACTAAATTGCATGTTCGCAACGATATGGTCGAACGCGGCACGATTGAGTCTTGGGCGCAAATTCAGTATTTAAGCGCGCTTATTCAGGGGCAACCGGGCGATAACGCTGAGTGGCAGGCCGCGGCATTTGTGAATTTTGTCCAGGTGGTCGCGGATATATTGAATGACAAGGAAATCAATTTCACCGGATTTTACGGGTTATTGACCGAAGAAAAAGCCGCGAAATTGCCCGAAGCGGCCGGGTTCCGTCAGCTGTTGCAAAAAAGGGCCGCCCTGGATACTGCAAGCGCGGATTACCAAAACAATCTTTTGATTTTGAACCGCCAGATTCAAGAATCCCTTGCGAGATTGCAGGAAAATGATTTTATCGGCAAAGCCATTGTGTGGGCGCGTCACCTTCTGGAGAATCAGCCTGACATGCTCGTAATTCTCGGCAAACGTGAATTGACCGCAGAAGAAAGAGCGAAACTCAAAGCTAACCTCAAATCCTCGCTGGATGACATGCACCGTTTAAAGGATTTTGACGGTCTTAAGAAGCTCTACGGCCGTACGGAGGCTTTTGATATTGCTAATCCTGATGACGCGGGCATTTTGCAGGCCTGGCACCGCTTCAAATCCACCTACAAACTTAATTATGCGGAACTCTCGAATTTTATCAACCTCGTTGCCGAATCTAAGGAAAATGTTGAAAAACTTATAGAATGGATCAAACAAGGACGGGTCACGGACAAGGTGCCGCCCCTGGATATCGCCAATAATTTCCAGGACGCCGGGATTTTGATTGGTATTTTCAAGGGCATGAAAGGCGATCCCAAGCAGACTTTGCAGAACGCGGTGAATATGTTGCAAGCCCTGAAGAAAAACAAGCAGGACGCGGATATGATTGCGCGTTTGAGGGGCGTTTCAGTCAAAGAACAGCAAATAGCCAAGAGGGTTCAGGGGCTTGAAGCCGGCAAAAGACTTGGCGTTCAATATGAGCCCATATCACCCATATCCGGGGCATTGGCTTTTCTCTTAAGCGTTTCAGGAAAGCCCGGAGCTTCAGCAAAACCCGAGGATTTGGCGAATAACCTCACGGACATGCTTCTTTATTTTGAACGAGTTCATCAATTCATGACCGCGCAGGCGAAAGATGAAGACTTGAACAAGCTGGTGGAGTATGCCGACAGAATGAAAACCCTTTTGGCCAAGATGGGTGAGAAGGATTGGGCCGGAGGCAAAAGGCCCGTTCCTTTGATGATTAGTTTCTTCATGGGCCTGGCCAAGGATTATAAAAAGGCCGTGGAGCAGGCCAAAAGAGACCCGAACAAAAAAACGCTGACCGCGGAAGAGGAAAGCGCGCTTATGGCCGCCCTCTCTAATAAGAAGCTGGCAGAACTGCCCGCTGTCTACGCCTTTATTGATAAATTGACCGAGGCGCAAGCCAAGGAAATGTATCAGCTTCTACCCAAGTTTTTCACGAATTTGAAACTGGGGCTGAGCGGCGAAGACCTGATAGCGCAAATTTTGGGCTGGATTTCATCAACGGCGCAGAAAACCGATGATCCTGCCAGGGCCCTGTCTTCGCTTAAAAATGCCGCGGAACTGGCCGAGGAGTTGAACAACTCGACTGAACAGGGAAAGAAACTGGATGATTATAAAAACCGGTTTCTCTCGGTTATGAAGTTTTTAATGGGAATGGAAAAGGGCGAGGAATTTGACGCTGATGACGCGGCTTCTAATATAGTGGGTTCGGTGATGGCGGCTGCGAATGACGGGAAGGATAGGGACGGGTTGCTTAAGGATTTGGAATACGCGGAACTGTTTATTGCCGGAGCGAAGCCCGGTGACGTTGTTGGTCTGGACACGATTTTGGGCGATGTTTTGGACGTGTTTGATGTCAAAATTCCGGATGATGAAAGAGTGGCTACCTTGATGGGAATGGCCATAGCCAATGGCAAGGAAGGCAGAAATTTGTCCAAGACGCTGAACATGTTGAAGTCGGCGCAGAGAAAGTTGCTGGATCCGAAGCGCGGGGGATTTGCCGACAAACAGCAAGCCCTGAAAATGGCCAAGGACTTGCGCGCAATCATGACAAAAATACAGCCGGGATTTAAAGAATCCGAGTTTATTTCTGTTTTGTCCGGGTCTGTGATGTCTGTGGAGCAAAAACGCCTAAGCTACAGCGAACATGCGGCAGCCGTGGCCAAGACTCGTGCTTTTGTGGAAAAGGTGACCGTTGAGCAGTTGGCAGCGTTGAAGACTGAGTTTTTTGGAATGCTCGGGAATTTGGGAGAGACAGTAGCAACAGATAAACAACAGTCGCAGTTTTTTGGATATTTGTTTGGGACGGCAGAGGCCGTGACCGATCCGGCCGTGGCGTTAGAGAACTTGAAGGCAGCGAATAAGCTGGCCGCGAGTTTGAAGGCTAGTCAGGTTGCGAATCAGACTTTGGCCGCGTACAAGACAGGGTTTTTGACATTGGCGATGACATTGATGGGGGCGGAGGAGGCGGCTAAATTGACCGCGGATGATAAGATTTCGTTGATAGTGGGCTCGGTTATGGCTACGGCCAAGGACAAGAAAGATGTGGCCGGGTTGTTTAAGGATTTGGACGCAGCGAAGAAGTTTGTGGCCGAAGCCAAGCCTGGAGATTTTGAAAGGCTGTACGAGGAGGTGAGCAAAATTTTGGGAGTGTTTGATGTCCCTGTGAAAGAGAAAGAGAAGGTGTCCATGCTGATGGGGTTGGCGATCGCGAATGGGAGAGTGGGGCGCACTGCGACTCAAGCATTGGAGCTGTTGGTGTCTGCCAATCAGAGGCTGATGAATCCCAAGCGCGGAGGGTTTAAGGACAAGGCGCAGGCAGCGGAGTTCCGGGATAATTTTTACGCGATTATGCGTCTCGTGGAACCTGGCGTGGATCCCGCGGAAAACTCCGCAGGATTGCTTGGAGCTGTGCAGGCGATAGAGCAAAAGAAACTGAATTACGGCGAAGAGGCTGTGACCGTTGCCAAGACCAAAACGTTTGTGGAACTGGCAACGCCTGCGCAGTTGGCGGCGTTGAGGACTGAGTATTTTGCCTTGCTCGAGATTTTGGGAGAACCAGCCGCAACAGATAAACAACAGTCGCAGTTTTTGGGATATCTGTTTGCGACAGCGGAGGCTGTGACCGATCCGGCCGTGGCGTTAGAGAACTTGAAGGCAGCGAATAATCTGGCCGCGAGTTTGAAGGCAAGTCAGGTTGAGAATCAGACTTTGGACGCGTATAAGTCGGGTTTTTTGACTTTGGCAAAGCAGTTAATGGGCACGGAGGCAGCGGCGAAGCTGAAAGCGGATGATGAGCTTTCGTTGATAGTGGGTTCATTGATGGCGGCCGCGAGGGACGGGAAAGATGCGGCTGGGTTGTTTAAGGATTTGGACGCAGCGAAGAAGTTTGTGGCCGAAGCCAAGCCTGTCGATTTTGAAAAGCTGTACGCGGCGGTGAGCAAAATTTTGGGAAGGAATTGTCGCCTGGACGTTAACTTCAATTGCTAGAACTGGTTGGGCCGCCACTTCAGGTCATGGCTCAAGAAACGGACAGACGCTTTTGAATCCAAAACCACCAGCCTTTTGATGACTGGCACTCCGGGACCCGGAATAACAAGAAGTGTTTCACCCAGCGAAAAAACCGTCGAATCGGAAAAAACTCCCTACGCGGTCTTTATATTTTTTAACCAAATGCGCGGCCAGTTTTTTGTTCCTCTTCGGATTATCCC
>ASOC01000032.1 GCA_000405945.1 Candidatus Omnitrophus fodinae SCGC AAA011-A17 | reverse complement strand
TTGGATCCGTACGGCCAAGAGATGGGAAGTTTGTTTCTCTGATATTGCCGTATGTCGATACGGAGCTCTTTGAATTGTTTTTGAAGGAGCTGCAAAGAAGAGTTTCCAAGCGCCATCGCAATTTGGTGATTATGGATAATGCCAGCTGGCATAAGGTCAAACGTATTCAGTGGGGCTGCTTGGAGCCCTTGTATTTGCCGACCTACTCACCGGATTTAAATCCGATTGAGCAGCTTTGGCGTGTGATCAAACAAGAATTTTTCAGCAACTTTTGTACAAACCGTCACGAGATCCTTGATGAGCATCTCGAACGATCGCTGAAATATTTCATGGATCAGCGGGAACTCGTGAAATCGATTTGTGCTATGACAACTTTTGATTAGGAAGGACTATAACCGATAAGGACGCGAAGGAGGAATACAAAGCTTATATGGGACACGCGGTTAATCTAACGCATTTTTGGATCCTTCCCAAAGGGCAATTCCTCACCAATTCCGTGAACTTGAGCCGCGACAATTACGAGGCGCCTGAACTGACCATAAGCGGCATGAACCGCAGGGACAAAACCATTCAGGCAAGAGCCGTTTACGGCGCTCCGCTTTCTTTTTACGTGGATGAGCCTGTTTCATGGATATGGGGCAAAGACATTCTTCCCGGATTTTTGAAAGATATCATTGTTTCTCTTACCTACGAATATTCAAGGGCGTTTTCCAACATCACAAATTACACTTACAGCAATCATAAATCCTCGTTCATGTTAAGCAAGAGGCTGGAATTTTAGCGATGAAAAAAGCGGCGGCGGTATTTTCCATTCTGGTTTTCACGGCAATGATTTCAAATCCCGGGCAGGCATTCGCGGCCGCGGTTCAAGTTCCCCTGCCTCAATCAGCCGGCCTTAGCCAGGCAGCTGCCGGAATGCAGAGAATAGGTCCGGACTTGTCTTCCTCTGACTCCGTGGGCGTTGCCTGCGCATTGCAAGGAGAGGTCACGGCCAGTTTCCCCGACCAGCCGGCCCGCGTTTTAAAAAGCGGCATGGTTGTTTATATGGGGGAAACCGTTGAAACCGGCGCGAACGGGCGGCTTCAGCTTCTTTTAAAGGATGAAACGACCTTTACCCTGGGGGCTAACAGCCGCATTGTGGTGGATGATTTTGTTTACGATGAATCCAGCCATAACGGCCGCGTTGAGGCCAGCATCACCAAAGGCGTTTTCCGCTTTATCACGGGCAAAATCGCGAAAAAAACACCCAGCAACATGACCGTGAAACTTCCCTCCGCCACTATCGGCGTCCGGGGCACTATTGTGGCCGGCCAAATTGCCGGTTTAAGTTCGCAGGTGATTCTTCTCGGTCCCGGAGGAAACAACAACACGGGAGAAAATCCGGGCAGCATCCATATTTCCAATGAAAGAGGAGGGGAAGAAATTTCGCGGGCCGGATACGGAACCTTCGTTGAGAGCCAGGGCGCGCCGCCCACAGCCCCCGAAATCATATCCGAGAGCAGGATTTCAGAAATAACCGGCGCCTTGAATCAGCCCCCTGATTTCGGCAACGCGCCACCGGATTCAAGAGACCCGGCTAACGCCCCTGATTCCGGCAACGCACCACCGGATTCAAGAGACCCGGCTAACTCCCCCGATTCCGGCAACAGACCACCGGATTCAAGAGGCCCGGCTAACGATAAAACAGCCCCGAACTTTACGAGGCAAGATCAGTCCCCGGGCCCACAGAGACCTTCTTCCGACACGCAAACTCCCTCGAACTTTATGAGGCAAGATCGTGCCGCGGGCACGCAGACTTCTTCCTTTTCCGGCATGCAAACCGCCTCAAACTTTGCGAAGCAGGATCTTGCCCTGGGCACGCAGACTTCTTCCTTTTCCGACACGCAGCGTAATTTTGTCGCAGGGCTTGATAATTTTGCCAAAGAGTCTTCGCTTCAAGCCACCAGCAATAATTCGGTGACGACCTCCGGCAGCTCAGGGAATACGGGATCCAGCAGCGTGACCACTATCAATGAACTCAAAACCCTGACCGGCACCGGCAACGCTACCCTGTCTACAGGGACTCTTTCGCCCAGCAACGGGGCGTTTACGATGATGCTGGCTATGGATTTTGATTATAACCGCGTTGGCTCAACCAGCTCCAAAATCACGGCAACCTGCTCCACTATCGCCGGAAACACGCCGCTGGAATTTAATCTTGCCTCTCAGTACTACACCAACAACACAGGAAACGCTGTTTTTACTTACAATGTTACAGATGCCAATTGTCTGGCCACGGCAAACGTCACCCTGACCTTTAACAATGCCGACACAACCATCGCGGATAATGTGGGTGTCAATGTCACTATCATAGACACCTACCACCCATCAAACACAGTCACCGGCAGCGGTATGGCCGAGGTTACCAAAACAGGCGATTCGGCGGCTTAAGCCCTATTTACCTTCTGAGGTGAAAGTACCCAGCCAGTTCGGGTCCGGCGGCTTTACCCTGAAAGCTTCTATTCTTTTTTGAATCACACTATAAAAAACGGCCAGTTTTCCGGCCTTGTCTATGGTTAAACATTCCCGGACAAGCGTTTCGGCCCTGTCCCAGGCTGAAGCGCGGTAGGCCTCAAGCATTTCTAAATGTTTTGTCTTTAAAAATGGAAAGTAATTTTCATAGCCCGGTTCGCCCCCTTCAAAAAGCGCAAAAATCCTGACCGGACGCGTTTTGCCCACCACCTGAATTTTGTCAATCTCAAGCCAGGCGAGGCCTGCGGCCCTTTCAGCCGTGCGCTCTCCGGCAATAATGTCCACTCCGTAATGCTTGCACTGCCCCTCCAGTCGGGACGCGAGATTCACCTCGTCCCCTATCACGGAATAATCAAAACGGTAGCCCGAGCCCATATTCCCCACAAAGCATTCGCCGGTGTTGATGCCTATTCCGGCTCTCACTTTAAATCCCGCCGCCCCAGCCTCCTCGCTCAATTCCCCCCGGTTACGTTTCGCAAGATGCGCCTGCATTTCAAGCGCGGCCCGGCCGGCGCGGGCGGCGTGTTCCGGTTCCGCAAGGGGCGCATTCCAAAAAGCCATGACGCAATCGCCCATGTATTTGTCAATAGTCCCTCCGTGCTTCATGATAATGTCGGTCATGGGCGTTAAAAATCGGTTGATGAATTGCGTTAGCGCCTGCGCTTCCATTTGCTCGGACATGGCCGTGAAATTGCGGATGTCGGCGAACAGAATCGTCATCTCCTTTTTTTCGCCTCCGAGTTTAAGCATCGAGGGGTCTTTGGCCAGACGGTCCACTAAAACGGGCGAAAGGTATCTGGAAAAAGCCGTTCTGATTTCCCGGCGCTCGGCTTCGATTTTCAGGAAATGAGCCAGCGAGGAGACCAGATAAATCGCCAGCGCAGATAAAGAAGGATAAACAGGGTCCACCAGCCACCCGGAATTCAGAAAAGCGCGCCAGGAAAAACCGAATATCCCCAAAACCGCCGTAAGAGCCAAAAACGCGCAACCCGCGGCACCGATTTTGGGAAGCAGCCACACCAAAAGCAAGCCGAACAAGGCCAGAAAAGCCACTTCAGCGCCGGCCGACCAGTCGGGCCTTTTTAAAAATTGTTTATTTAGAATTTGCTCCAACAGCTGGGCGTGAATTTCAATGCCGGCCGCGGCCGGATTCAGGGGCGTGGCGCGTATGTCCTTGAGCCCGGCCGCGCTGGTGCCTATCAAAACAATGGTTCCCTCAATGCCGTCTTTTTTAAAGTCATTTTCTAAAATTTTCCAAACAGGAATACTGCGCCGGGCCGCGGGACCCGTATCATAAAGCCATATTCTTCCCTCCGCATCGGTGGGAATACGAAACCGCCCCACTCCGATTTCCACCAGGCCCGTGTGCTGGCCAAAACTTTTTTCGCCGCTCGCGCCCGAAGATTTGATTTTGTACGTGGAGGCGCCCTCGGCGACACGAAGCGCCTCGGCCGCGAAAGAAGGAACCATTCGGCCTTTCAGGGAAAACATAAAAGGCAGGCGGCGTATCATGCCGTCCGGGTCCGGCATCACCGTGAAACTGCCGTTGCCCGCGGCTTCTTTTTCCAAATCCGGCAAACAGGCCACAGCCCCTGAGAAAACCCGCAAATACCGCTCCGGAGCATCGCCGGCGTAAGCGAATCCTGCCTTGAGAGCAGGCCTGGTTTCATTGGCTTCCGAAGTCAGGGCGAAACCCGTGACCACGGGCGCTTGCCCAATGCTTTCCCCGAAAATCTTATCGTGGTCAGGGAGGGATTGAATATCCTGTTTCAAGGCGTCGATAGCAGGGGTAGCCGGCCATAAAGGAAGGACTTGGCCGGGCGAAGTCCTGTCCGGCTCCGCGAAAACAATGTCAAATCCAATCACGGCCGCGCCCAAATTTTTGAGACGGTCCACTAGCCGGGCCATGAACGTGCGGGGCCAGGGCCATTGCCCCAATTTGGCCAAAGACTCATCGTCAATATCCACGATTCTCACGGCCGTTTCCTGATACGCGCGGGGATGGATGCGGTTAAAGGCGTCGAAGGTTCTAAGCTGCATTTCCTCAAGCCAGGCGGGTTCGATAAGGCGGATAAAAAGAGCGCCCAGCCAAATCAGGTAGGGGGCTAATGCTATCAGCCGGTGCTTCATAACCTAACATTTATTCGCATCTGCGCCTTATTGTCAATCAGAAAATATGCTAGAATGCTTCGCACGTATGGAAACCCTGGAAAATTTCAAAAAAGTCCTGGCGCTGAATAGCAAAATCAATTCCACCCTAGACCTTGACGAGCTTCTCGGCATTATCATGACCACGGCCGGCGAGGTGATGCGCGCCGAAGCCGCCTCGCTCATGCTGCTGGATGAAGAATCCAAGGAGCTTGTCTTTCGCGTGGCCCTGGGCGAAAAGGGAAGCGAGCTCAAGGAAAAATTCCGGGTGAAGCTCGGCGAGGGCATTGCCGGCTGGGTGGCCCAAAGCGGCGAGCCGCTTATCATCAACGACCCGCGCACCGACAAACGCTTTGCCGGCCGTTTTGACGACGCCACCGGATTTCAATCCAAGGCCATTATCTGCGTTCCCATGCACGCCCGCGATAAAATTATCGGCATCCTGGAAGCCCTCAACCCCATCGGCCGGAATGATTTTTCCAATGAAGACCTGGTTCTTTTTCAGACTTTCGCGGACCAAGCCGCCATTTCCGTGGAAAACGCGCGCCTGCACCAGGCGCTGGTCCAGCAGGAATTGGCGGCACGGGAGCTTAAAATCGCGCGCGAAATCCAGCAAAGTTTTCTTCCCGATTTAAAAACTCTCGCCCTGCCCATTGACCTCGCCTGCCGGAATATCCCGGCGCGGGAAGTGAGCGGCGATTTTTACGATATTTTCCGGCTGGATGAAAACCGGACAGGCGTCATGATAGGCGACGTTTCGGGAAAAGGTGTGCCCGCGTCTCTTTACATGGTGCGGGCCATTTCCGATTCCCGTTTTCTGGCGCCTCGCTTTCCGGACCCCGCGAATCTTCTCAGGGAACTCAACAAAAGGCTGGTCCGCGACAGCCGTTTCGGGATTTTCACCACCCTGCTCTACCTGGTGGTGGACTCGCGCGAAAAATCGATTTCTTTCGCCTCGGCCGGTCATCATCCCATGCTAAGACGTAAAGCCGGTTCCGGAACGGCTGAATCCGTTGACGGAACAAGCGGCATGCCTCTCGGACTTTTTGAAGAAGCCGAGTACGCCTCCAACACGCTCCAGGCTGAAGCCGGCGACACTTTTTTTCTTTACACCGACGGTATCACTGAAGCCCGGAACGCCGCGGGACAGGAATTTGAACTGGGCCGTGTGAAACAGGCCGTGGCCGAAGCCGCGCAAAGTTCGCTGGAGTACGCGGACCGCATTTTTGACGCGCTCAAGGAATTCACCCGGGGCGCGGAACAGCACGACGACATCACGCTTGTCACCGTTAAAATTTAAACGCCGAGGAGAAATCCATGCCCGCATCCAAAACAGTTTCCGCAGGCCTTAAAGCGGGCGATACGGCCCCCGATTTCGAAGAAATTTTGCCGGCGCTGCGACGCGTTTTGTTTGTGCTTGATATTTAAAAATGCAGGAGGTATGCTACCTTCTCTTCCGGAAAACTTCGAAAGCCGGCCGGCTCTGTTTGCGGGAGAAACAGGAACGGCTTCACATCAAAAAGGGATGACAAGAACATGCAGCCAAAACTTTATGTCGGAAACTTGAGTTACAACGCGAAAGATTCGGATCTTCAAACTCTTTTTTCAAAATACGGCAATGTCCAGTCCGCCAGCATTATCGCCGACCGGTTCACCGGCCGCTCCAAAGGATTTGCCTTTGTGGAAATGGCAAGCGGCGAAGAAGCTGAAAAAGCTTTGTCGCTGAACGGCACGGATTTTCTCGGGCGCAATATCACGGTATCGGAAGCACGGCCCAAAGAATCGCGGCCGGAAGGACGCAGGCCTCAGGGCGATAGAAATTTTTAAAGCCTCTATCCTCTTATCTGTTTCATGTTGAAAAATATTTTCCGTCACACGTTTGATTTTTTTGCCTCGCCCAAACTCGCTGTTTTCCTTTTGATTGTTCTGGCCGTGGCCCTAGCCGCGGGAACCATCATCGAGTCTCTGCACGGCGCCCATGCCGCCCAGCAAGTGGTGTATCACAGCGAGTGGTTCAATTTTTTTCTCGGCATTCTGGCCATCAATGTGGCCGCGGCCGCGATTGACCGCATCCCTTGGCAGCAAAGGCATATCGGATTCCTCCTCACGCATACGGGCATTCTCATGATCCTTCTGGGATCATGGATGACGTACCGTTTTGCCGTTGACGGTCAAATTTCCCTGGCCGAGGGGGAAAAAGGCTCGAGAATCACGGTCAGCCAGTCCCTGCTCCAGATCATTATTCCGGGCACGGACCAGGGAGTGACCGCGCCTTTTAAAACCGCGCCCTTTCAGTGGAAGGGCAAGCGCCCCATTCCTCTTCCGGACATGCCCGAGTTGAGAGCCTATCTCACGGCCTATTACCCCAACGCGGAACCGGTGGAAAGAGTGCTGCCGAAACGCGGAGGAAGTCCGGCCATCCATATTGAACTCTTCAACGAGATGACGGCCCGAACGAGTGGCCCGCCCGGCCACCGAAAATCAAGCAGCCCCGCGCATGAGCGCGGGGACATAAACGCCTGGCTGCTCCTGGGCGTTCAGGACCATGATCTCGTGAATATGGGGCCGGCGGTTATCCGTTTTTCGGCGCAACCCATGGGACAAAAAAAATCGCAGGATTTCAAAGGCACTTTGATTTTAAATACAGGCGGCCGGGAGTTACCCATGCCGGTGAGCGAGGCGCTTGAAAAACCCTGGCCCATTCCGGACACTGCCTACACCCTTGAAGTGAAACGCTTTTTGTCTCACGCGGTGGTGGAAAAAAACAAACTCACGGACTATCCCGAAGCGCCTTTGAATCCGGCCTGTGAACTGGTCATCAAGGGCGGTGACGTCGAAGAACGGCACGTGGTGTTCGCGCGCTTTCCGGATTTCCCAACCATTCACGGCCTGAAACCCAGCCAAAGCGGAATCAAAATACGGTTCGATTATCCGGAAGAAACTGATACTGCCAGCGAAATCAGAATTCTGCGTGGAAAAGACGGCAAATTGTTTTATCAGATCAAAACCCAGGACGCGGTGGGCGAACAAGCGCCAATTGAGGCCGGAAAAGAATATGACACGGGCTGGATGGCTTTGAAATTCCGGGTCGCGGATTATCTGGAAGAAGCAGAATGTGAAACGGGTTTTGATCCGCGGCCCATGCCCCAGGGCAAAGAACCGCTGCCCGCGGCCCGCATCGAATTTGAAAAAAGCGGCGAATCGCGTTCGATATGGCTCACGCGCGGCGGCAACCAGGTCTTTTTTCTAGGGGGAAGACCTTTTCACGTGACTTATGGCCTGAAAACCCTGCCGGTGGAATTTGAACTCGAACTTAAAGATTTTATCATCGATTATTACCCGGGCAGTAACCGGCCGGCCGGCTTCAAAAGCAGCGTCACGCTTCGCGACCCCTTTCGCAGCGTGACGCAAAATGCTATCATCAGCATGAATGAGCCGCTCGATTACCGCGGGTTTAAAATTTATCAATCAGGTTACGACCTCGGTAACGGAGGACCGGACATTTCGATTTTTTCCGTCGGCCGCGACCCGGGCATTCCTGTCAAGTACGCGGGAAGCATTGTCATGATCCTGGGAACGATTGTCATGTTCTA
Source organism: Candidatus Omnitrophus fodinae SCGC AAA011-A17 (assembly GCA_000405945.1). GTDB lineage: Bacteria > Omnitrophota > Omnitrophia > Omnitrophales > Omnitrophaceae > Omnitrophus > Omnitrophus fodinae. Next base: position 13,039 of record ASOC01000032.1, on the reverse strand, counting down.
CCTGAAGCGATTCACCAACACGAGGCCTTTTTATGAAACGAATGGAACAAATCAATAAACTTATCCCTTTTATTTTTTCGCTTTTCCTCATACTCCTTCTGCCTTCCGCAAGCTGGGGGCTGGATTCTTCCCTGATTGATCTCCGCGGCCTAGAACGAGTCGCGCTTCAAAGCGGCGGCCGGATCAAACCCTTTAGCAGTTTCGCGCGGGAGGCCGTGGTATTTGTGACGTCGAAAGCTAAGCTGGCCGGAAAAAATTCAACGGCTCTGTTAATAGACTGGCTGGCGTATCCCGACCACTGGGAAATCCAGCCTCTCATCCCTGTTACAAACAAGGAACTCCGCGAGTTTTTGCATCTCCACGACGCGAAAAGAATCAGCCCTAAAGCGCTTTCATCCAGCCCCGCTTTTATGTCAGAAGCGGAAAAAGCCAGTCTCCGGGAAGAAAGGGGCGAAACCCTCACCTTTTTAGAAAAGAAAACGCTTGAGCTGTATCAAAAAATGAGTTTGTTTTACAACTCCGCGCAGGGGACAACCTGGACCATCGTTCCGAACCCGCAAAACCCGCAACAGCGTTGGCTTGCGCCGTATCAGATCACGACAGACCCCAAGTTCAAAAAATATTCGGATCTTTTTGAGGCGCTCCTTAACACTTACCGGAAAAACGACAATACCGGATTTCAAACGGCTGTCCAGGGCCTTCTTTCAGCGGTGCCCTCCAGCCGTGCCCTGGCGCTGGAAGTCCACTATAACCGGCTGCATCCCTTTCGCTGGTCCTGGTGGTTTTACCTGGCCGGACTCTTGATTTTGTTCTTCACGCCTGATCGGGCGGCCTTTTCAAGCCGGTTAGGATACTCGGGAATGATTGCGGGTTTTATCTTTCACACCTATGGCTTTGTCCTGCGCTCCTTGATAGCGGGCCGGCCGCCGGTGAGCAACATGTATGAGTCCGTGATTTGGGTTTCCTGGAGCGTTGTGCTTTTTTCCCTATTTATTTCTTTTCTGGCCGGCCGGGACAAATCACCGATCACCCGGGCCTACCGCGCGCGCTATCTCTGGATAGCTTCCGCGTCGGTGGCGGCTTTTGGCCTTATTCTAGCGGACAGCCTGCCTGCCGCGCTCGACCCCAGCATCAGCCCCCTTGTCCCTGTTTTAAGAAGTAACTTTTGGCTGACTATTCACGTGCTTACCATCACGCTGAGTTACGGCGCCTTTGCCCTGGCTTTGGGCATAGGACACCTGACGCTTTTCATCTTTGCCTTTAAGCCCGAAAAAGAATCCCTGCTTAACAGTCTGACTCAATTTTCATACCGCTCGATTCAAATCGGAGTGATTCTTCTGGCTGCGGGAACCATTCTCGGAGGGGTTTGGGCCAATTATTCCTGGGGCCGTTTCTGGGGCTGGGACCCGAAAGAAACCTGGGCCTTGATCGCTCTCCTTATATACCTGGCCATCATGCATTGCCGCTTTGTGGGCTGGCTCACGCCATTCGGGCTGGCTGTGGGCGCCATCCTCGCTTTTCTGGGCGTGCTTATGGCCTGGTACGGCGTGAATTTCGTGCTGGCCGCTGGCCTGCACAGTTACGGTTTCGGCGGCGGCGGGATTTCTGATGTTGGCGCTTTTATTATCGCCGACCTTTTATGCGTGGCTGTTTTGTCCTGGATTTATCACCGTAATGCTGTCCTGAAAAAAGCGTAACCCGGAGGACTCCTTTTATGGCCAGAGCTTTGCTTGCCAAAGAACTTCATTTTGTAACCGAAGACGAAACCGGCATCCTGGGCCGCGTCACCATTGCCATGGCCCTGGAAGGCGTTTACATCATCCACCTTTCCTGCTACAGCCATGAGGGCAAGGCCTATTTCCAGGCCGTCACCAAAGACACCGCTAAAGCGAAAAAGGCTATCGGCTATTTTATTCCCTCCATGGAAGAACGCGATGTCCTGATCGTGGAATTCGAAAACAAGGTGGGAACGCTCGCGCCTGTGGCCAAAGTGCTGGCCACAAACCGCGTGCACATCCATTATTGCTATGGAACCAGCGGGGACGGATTCAAAATAGTTGGCGTTTTTTCCACCTCGGACAATGCCAAGGCCATGGAGCTGATCAATCAGGACTCCCAGAGCCTTGGAGCGTAGTGCGGCCCTCAAGCGCCTGGGCTAACGTGGCCTGATCCGCGTATTCGATATTGCTGCCCACTGGCAGGCCCCGGGCAATGCGCGTGACCCTGATTCCCAGGGGTTTCAGGGTGCGGAGAAGATAAAGAGCGGTGGTTTCCCCTTCGGTGTTGGAATTGGTGGCAAGAATCACTTCCTTGACGTCCGTCTCGCGGATACGGCGTATCAAATCCTGAATCTTAAGCTCGCCCGGGCCAATCCCGTCCAGCGGAGACAAAGCTCCCAGCAGAACATGGTAAAGTCCGCGGTAACTTCCTGTCTTTTCAAAGGAAATCACATCCTTGGGGTCTTCGACCACGCAAATAGTGCTCGCGTCTCTTGCCGGGTCCTGGCAAATGTGACAAATCTCGGCCTCGGTCAAATGATGGCATTGGCGGCAGAAAAAGCTCCTCTGCTTAACCTGAAGAATCAGTTCGCCCAACGTGCGGCCGTAATCGCTTTTTTCCTTTAAAAGATGAAAAACAATTCTTTCCGCGGACTTGGTGCCTATGCCGGGAAGTTTGGAAAGCTCTTTGATGAGGCGGGTGATTAAATCCGAATAAGCGCTCATTTTTTGTTGATAATGTGGCCGTCAAAAATTTTCAGGGCGGATTCCACGATGTCGGGTATTTTCTCCGTTTCCGCGGAAAACGCCGGCTTGTTGAAAACAGCTTTTTCAGGTGTGGTGATCACGAAACTCACTCTCACTTTCGCGGCCAAAACAGTCTGAAAGACTTCCTCCACCAGTTTTTTATTGTCCGGCTTCTCAAGACTTTCCTTGTGAAATTTGAGCTCGGTCGGAAGCCCAAGCACAATGAGATTGCCCTCCACTTCCACGGGAGCGGCTTCGGAAAGAAACATGCCGCAGGACATTTTTTGAGCCTTCACCCGCTCAATGACCTCCGCCCAAACCCGCTCCACTTCATTCAATCCGATGGACTCTTCCTGAGCCAGCTTGGGCATGCTGCTATCTGCAGCTTGTTCTGGCTGGCCCTGCCGGGCGGGCTGATCAGGCAGGCCCGGGGTTGCAGAATTTTCAGGAGTTCCGGAATCTTTCGGTTCTTGGACGGACGCGGTCGTAGCAGGCGTGGCTGCCGAAGTCTCTCTGGCCGGAGGCGGCACGGTTTTCGGTAAAACGGGATTCGCCGCGGCCCGATCAGGCAGGCCCGGGCGAGCGGCCCGGGCGGGGGCGCTATTTAATTTTTGAAGGATTTCAGAAAGCGGAGTCAAATCCTCACGGATGGCCAGTTTAATGAGTGTGGCCTCGACCTGAAGCTCGGGGAGCACGCTTCTTCTCACATCGCGAAGCAGGTTTTGCAGCGAATAAACAACCGAAAGCAGGTCTTCTTTGGAAAATTTCTCGTTTCTCAATTCCAATTCACGCAGGGTTTCCGGCGCGAAATCCACCAGGCCCGGCGTTTGCCGCACAGCGGCTCCGGCCACTTTCATCACCAGAAGGGCCCTGAAAATTTCCGTTAGACCCCGGACAAACTGGACCATGTCCCTTCCCTCAGCCGTAATGGGCGCAAAAATCTCGATCGTCCACTTGGCGTCCTTGGCAATAAGCGCGTCGAGCAGGGCCAGATAAACTTCTTCCGAAGAAATGCCGAAAGCTTCCAGCACTTTGGCGTAAGTTATTTTGCCTTTCGAAAAACTCGCGGCCTGATCCAAAAGGCTTTCCGCATCGCGCAGGCTTCCTTCCGCAACTTTGGAAATCACGAAAAGAGACTTCTCGTCAATGGAAAGCTTTTCTTCCGCGGCAATAGCGCTTAATTTCTCGGAAATCCTGGCCACAGGCACTTTACGGAAAGCGAACTTTTGACAGCGGGACAAAATCGTGAGCGGAACTTTGTGCAATTCGGTGGTCGCGAAAATAAATTTGACGTGGTCGGGCGGCTCTTCCAAAGTCTTAAGCAGCGCGTTAAAAGCCTCGGCCGTGAGCATGTGAACTTCGTCGATGATATAAACCTTGAAACGGCTATGCGCGGGTTTGAATTTCACATTTTCACGCAAATTCCGGATCTCATCAATCCCGCGGTTGGAGGCACCGTCGACTTCGAGGACATCAAGGCTGTTTCCCAGCGTGATTTCCTTGCAGGAAACGCATTTTCCGCAGGGCTCAGGCTCTATCCCCTTTTCGCAATTCAGCGACTTGGCCAAAATGCGAGCCGCCGAGGTTTTTCCCACGCCCCGGGTGCCGCTGAAAAGAAAGCTCTGCGCTATCTTTTTTTCCTTAATGGCGTTCTGCAGGGTGGCCGTAACATGCTCCTGGCCGATAATATTTTCAAAGCGCTGTGGACGGAATTTTCTGGCAAATACCAGGTAGGACATTCATTTCTCCAATTGAAAGTGTATTATAGCACAAGGGCCTTCCGGGCTTAATGCGCTGACGTTCTCTTCGAATTTGATCCATCTTATGTTATGCGTACCAAACCCATCCGGCTTGGTACGATCTCCTCGCTCGGCCGTTGGATCGAAACCTCAAGTTTCGATCTGTTTAACGCCCCAACGCATAGGCGTTGGGGCTTCCGCCTCGTGTGGATAAACTATCTGCGGCCCCATACACCCCTAAAAAATTATCAGGCTGGGCTGGGGCACTTTTGCGGGTGGCAAAAGTGCGTTGCCTTCACTCGGCCTACCGTGCCTGCATATGTTGCCCCGTAATCTCGCAAGCGAGCTGACGGGGCCGTCGTTAACTTCGATTAAAGAACATTTAGTGCTGTTATAAGGTAGTTAACGACGGGTAGCCGTGGACGGTAAGCGAACCCTGCATCTCCAAGAAATTCAACTACTTGTGAAAATGACCATTTGTAAGGGTAGACACGGTTTCGTCTATTTCGGGCACCCTCTCCCACTAAAATACTTAATTCGATAACCGTTTAATTTCAACGTCATTTTCAGTGCTCTCTTTAACCGTCATTCAACATACCGGTTACTTTTCCCAAGATTACACTCTTTGCATTTGGTTTCCAAATTATCTAGTGTCGTTTTGTGCGATTTAGAAAAAGGATTTTTATGATCCACATGCAATTCTACGCCAAGTGTTGTTGCGGGACTTTTACCACACCTTACACATTTAAAATTATCTCTACTCAAAACCTTATATCTTAAACCAAGCGGAATACTTCGCCGATCTTCCACGGATACACTGTGTTGTTTAATTTCTTGTCGAACCGCTGGCTCCGCCTCATCACATGAGATAGATTTAAGTTCCTTATAGCTTTCGTCCTTACTCATGCGTTCCACGAACGCCTCGAGCGCTTTTCGCCAACCCCCAAAACGGGATCGATACCCTTCAATGGTAATTCTTGATGGTGGCAAGTTCATCTCTCTATATAAAGGCTGTCTCCCGCGGTGTGTCCACACACTCAAAAGATTTTCAAAATATTCATCATCTGTCCACCTAATGCCGTGCCTTGAAACCCGTAACCCTGCCTTTTCTACTCCAGTACGCCAAGAACCAAAACGACTTTTTAAAATCTTCGTCCCTATAATTTTTGAATTCTTATCCACATCATTAGTAGTAATTTCATTTTTGCCAAGAAGCATGGCAATCCTCTTTAATTCTTCAAGTATCTGTTCATTGGATAGATATCTTGAATGCTTCGAATGAACTTTTTCAGAAATTTCCGGTGGCCCGGAATATTTATTTCCAATACCCGCTTTTTCAAGTGTGGCTCGCCAGCTTCCATAGCGCCGACAGAGTGTTGCGGAATGAATTTTGCTATATTTGTTAAAATCTCTACTACTCAAAATCGTCTTACCGACAATGGAATTGACCCGCTTAATTTCTTCAAAAATGTCTTTGTCTGTTGCATTTGCTGGTAGAAAATTTAGTTCGAATTTCATGAAATATTTAAGTCCTTTTAATCACAATTCCTAAAATAACTTATAGGGCTATCCACTTGACTCCAGTGCCCCCAATATGTAGTGTTGGCGGGGATGGAAGATTACCCGCAAACGATTATGGAGTTTGAGCAACGGTTCGCTTCGGAAAAGGCTTGCCGAGAGTACCTTCTTCAACTTCGGTGGCCGGAAGGATTTCACTGCCCCCGCTGCAAAACCAAGGAGGCTTGGCTCACGAGCCGGAATCTGTATTACTGCCGGGGTTGTGGTTTTCAGACCTCTGTGACGGCGGGAACGATTTTCCAGGATACTCGGAAACCGCTCCGGCTGTGGTTCCGTGCGATGTGGCATATCACCAATCAAAAACATGGAATCAGTGCATTGGGTTTGCAACGCACTTTGGATTTTGGGAGTTATGAGACCGCTTGGAGTTGGATGCACAAACTCCGGCGTGCCATGGTCCGTCCAGATCGGGATCGGCTCTCGGGGACCATCGAAGTGGATGAAACTTATCTTGGAGGAGAAAGGCCAGGGAAACGTGGCCGTGGTGCGGGCGGCAAAACACTGGTTGTTGTGGCCGTAGAGACTCGTAGAAATCACATGGGGCGGATTCGACTTCACCGAGTGCCGGATGCTTCGGCCGAGAGTTTGGAAAAAGCGGTGAAGGAAGCTGTGGAACCAAGAAGCGCGGTTCGTACCGACGGTTGGAGAGGATATAGCGGACTGAAAGACCTGGGATATGTTCATCAAATCGTTCGTGAAGGAGGCGAGGTGGGAGAAAATCTTTTGCCCGGATGTAATCGGGTCGTCGCCTTGCTTAAGCGTTGGCTTCTGGGAACCCATCAAGGGGCGGTTCAGGCTTCGCATCTGGATTACTATTTGGACGAGTTTACTTTCCGGTTCAATCGAAGGACATCTGTGTCCAGGGGAAAGCTTTTCTATCGCCTTGTGCAACAGGCCCTTAAAGTTAATTCTCTCCCTCGTTTGAGCAGGAAGCTGGATGGGTTGAGTCTTCAACCCACTATATCTTGAGCATACTGGAGTCAAGTGGATAGCCCTAATAACTTATTTAGCCCAGCGAACCCCGATAATTACACATCCCGGGGTTCGCCTGAACGTCAACAATGGCGTACTTTTACCAGCCGTAAAAGTGCGTTGCCTTCACTCGGACTGCCGTGCCTGCATATGTTGCCCCGTAATCTCGCAAGCGAGCTGACGGGGTCGTCGTTAACTTCGATTAAAGAACATTTAGTGCTGTTATAAGGTAGTTAACGACGGAGGGAGAAGGATTCGAACCTTCGATCCCCTTGCGGAGATAACGGTTTTCGAGACCGCCGCTTTCGGCCACTCAGCCATCCCTCCATACAAAACATCCAAAATTTCAGGATTGCTATGATGCCCGAATTTGATCCTTTTTACAAGGAGTTTACCAAAACGTCACGCTATTCTGTATTGTAATATTGCCATTCTGGGGTATAATTTTGCATATCAACTTTTTACGTAACATCAGGGCCTATTCATAATTATGGCAAAAAAAATTCTGATAGCGGATGACGAGTCGTCTTTTTGTACGTTATTGAAACAGCGGTTGTCTGTTTATAACTACGAAGTTTCCACCGCCTTGGACGGGCAAGAGGCTCTCAACAAAATTCTTCAAGAAAAACCCGACCTCCTCATCCTTGACGTGATGATGCCCAAACTTACGGGATATCAGCTTTTTGAAAAGCTTAACGCCTACCCCGAACACACGGAAAGGATGCCGGTTATCGTGATTTCAGCCAACCCGCGCATGAAAAATTTCTTTGACAGCTGGAAGACCTTTGCTTTTTTATCCAAACCCTTCGAAGCCGAAGAGCTGCTTAACAAGATTGAGTCGGCGCTTGATCGACCGTCTCTCCGATCGGATCTTGCGGGCCTGTCCGGCAACGCAACACAAGAAGTCCTCTCCGGAGAAAATAAAAAAACGGTGCTTGTTGCGGCAAAAAATGATTTTATCGCCGAAAAAATCAAGGAGTTTTTGGAATCGCTGGGGTTATCGGTCACGATTGAGCTGGAAGACCATTGCGCGATTAAGGCGGCTGAAAATTCAAAGTTTGATTTTATTCTCTGCCAGTTCTGGGAAGATTCTTCGGTGTTCGATGCCGTGAAGGTCTACAACGAAATCAAAGCCATGCCCCATCTGCAATCAGTTCCTTTTGCTCTTTTTTGTATCAGCGCGCTTACCATTGACGCCAAACAGGCTATTGAAAAAATCCCCATTATCCCCTTCACGGAGAGCGCGGACCTGAAACAAGGCCTGCTTGACGTCCTAAAAAGAAAGTCGCTTGTCAGCGAATAATCCTTATGCCAAAAAAATACTCATCGCGGACGACGAGCCGGCTTTCTGCCTATTGCTCAAATCGCGCCTGGCGCCCTTGCAGCACGAAATCATCACCGCCTCCGACGGGCAGGAAGCTATGGATAAAATCCTCCAGGAAAAACCGGGCCTTCTCATTCTGGATGTGATGATGCCCAAGATGAACGGCTACCAGCTGGTTCAAAAGCTTAACACAGTGCCTGATCTTGTAAAAAACATGTCAGTTATTGTCATGTCGGCAAATCACAAAATGAAGGAGTTTTTTAATAGCTGGGAAACGGTGGCCTTTCTGCCCAAGCCCTTTGAAGCGGAAGAGCTCATTTTCAGGGTTAATCAGGCCCTGCAAGACGCTTCTTTAAGAATTGATCCCAAAAGATTGCACCAGGAAAACATTCAAAAAGAAACTTCGGGTACTGAAACAAAAAAGAAGGTACTCGTTGCCGGAAAAAGCGAGTTCGCCATAACTAAGGCCAAAGAGTTGATGGAATCCCTTGGGTTGGCCGTAGCGGTCGAGATGGAAGACCATTACGCGATTAAGGCGGCTGAAAATTCAAAGTTTGATTTTATTCTCTGCCAGTTCTGGGAAGATTCTTCGGTGTTCGATGCCGTGAAGGTCTACAACGAAATCAAAGCCATGCCCCATCTGCAATCAGTTCCTTTTGCTCTTTTTTGTATCAGCGCGCTTGCCATTGATGCCAAGCAGGCTATTGAAAAAATCCCCATTATCCCCTTCGCGGAAAGTGCCGATCTAAAGCAAGGCATACACGAGGTTCTGAGAAGAAAAGCCGTTCTGGAAAGTATTCAATAAAATGGCGATTCCCCGTAGGCGGCTTCCTTGGCTGCCACGGGGCCGTCATTTTTCATGGGAAAAATGGCGCACTTTTGCCGGTCGCAAAAGTGCTTTGCTTTCACTCGGCCAACCGCCTCGTGTAAAACAACGGAGAGGCAGGCCGGAACCCCATGGTTCCGGCACTCCGCTCGGCCTTGATGGCCTTCGCTTCGGGATTCACCCCATAGGGTTCAAATCCCCTTACCCTACCCCTTAGGCGGCCTCCTTAGCCGCCAAGGGGCCNCCATTTTCCACAGGGAAAATGGCGGAGATATTTTACACTTTGCGCGAACCTTTTTTGAACGAAACGGCTGATTCGCCCCGCCGCCGCTCGCTAACGCTCGCCAGCCAGCAAAAAAGTTTTCTTCACATTTTTTGATTTGCGCCCGCCGATTTTTTTCTTCTAAAAGGAAAAGAAAACTNTTTTGCTGGCTTCTGCTCCTAACAGAGCAGGCGGCGGGGCGGAAACGCTCGGGCGCGGCGGAATTCCCCCCACACCCCCCTTCCGCCGCGCCCTCGCTGAGGCGGCGAAAAATTTTTGCGGCGATATTGTTAAAAGAATGGAATGTTGATATAATTGAAATGCAGGTCATACAACCATTATATCACATTCCATACATTATAATATACTATGTCCACAATAGGCAAGAATATAAAAAAATTTAGGCAAGAAAAAGAGCTTTCGCAAGACAAGCTTTCTAAACTTGCTGATTTATCGCTCAATACGGTTGTTAAGATAGAGTTAGACGAAAGCCCAAACCCAACCATTGAGACAATCCAAAAAATTGCGAAAGCTCTTGCAGTTTCAGTTGACGACTTATTGAAAAAATAAATCTATGTACGACAATACAATCGCGCAAAAAATAGCAAAACAATATAATCAGCATCCGCTGACTGATTTTGCGAGTGTAAAGCCGGAAACACCGCTTGATACTTTGAATTTAAATTGGCGGGAGAATGATTTGCCAGAATATCAGCGGACAAAACATGTTCATCGTTTACATCCGTACCTTGGAAAATTTATTCCACAACTCGTAGAAATATTTTTGAGAAAATATAAACCGAAACTTGTCTATGATCCGTTTGCGGGAAGTGGCACGACTTTAGTAGAGGCAAATGCACTCGGTATAGATTCTATTGGTACAGACATTTCAATCTTCAATGTCTTGCTTTCAAAAGTAAAAACCGCTGATTATGATATTCCACTTCTTGAAAAAGAAATTTACGATATTTTGAAACGCCTTGATGTCTACAAAAATAAATTTTCTAAAGACGAAAAAGTAAACAAGTTGTTTTCAACGAAAAACGAATACATACAAAAATGGTTCGCGCCGAACACACAGAAAGAACTTTTGTGTTATTCCCGCTTAATCAAAGATTACACTTATCAAGATTTACTAAAAATTGTATTATCTCGTTCGGCGCGCTCCGCTCGTCTCGTCACACACTATGATTTGGATTTTCCGAAAGAACCTCAGACAAAACCGTATCAATGCTATAAGCATCAGCGAACTTGCCAGCCAGTTGAAGAAGCATATAAATTCTTATCGCGCTACACGATTGATACATTAGATCGCGTCAAAGAATTTTCTAAAATTAAAACAAAGGCAAAAGTCATTGTAAACCACGCGGATTCGCGCGAGGTTGAATTACCAATGGGAATTGATATGGTATTTACTTCTCCTCCGTATATTGGCCTTATTGATTATCACGAACAACATAAATACGCTTACGAATTATTTGGTCTAAAAAATAACGAGAAACGAGAAATTGGCCCCGCAAAAAACGGTCAATCACAACAAGCAAAACAAGATTATATTAAAGGCATAAATGACGTTTTTCTTCATACGCGAAAATATATGGCACCAAATGCTCTGGCTTTAATTGTTGTAAATGATAAATATAGCCTTTACAAAGCAGAAAATGCTGGCTTTAAGGAAATTGGTCGCGTTGAGCGTCATGTTAATCGCCGGACCGGACGACGCGAAGGTGCGTTTTATGAAAGTATTTTAATATGGCAAAAAATATGACACAAAAACAAGAAATGAAAGAAGCAATTCAATCTGTCATTAAGGTGATGATGGATAGGGTTATGAATACAGTTTTAGTTGAAGACCCTTTTGTTAAAGAGGAACACAAAGCCAAAAAACCACTTTACGCCGCTTTGGTGCCTGACGAGATATTTAAGGGTTCGCACTTTGAACGGCGTTTTGTTACGCCATTCGGCGGTGTTTGGGAAAAACTAGCCATAGTAGCGGCGGATAAAGGACTTGGTTTTGGCGAGAAGGGACGAACAATAACCGGAAAGGTAAATGCTGAACGACTACGCAGAATTCAAGAAGTGCTGAATAATCTTGAACACGGAGAAAAAGGAAAAAACGAATCAGACCGGATTGGGATAATGAACTAAAATATATTTTGGAGGGCAAGAGCGCAAAGCTTATTCCCGTTACAGTTATTTCTGATGTGTATGCAGAAGATAAGAAAAATAATAAGAAATATGCTTTTGAGTTGAAGGCTCCTCTACCTAACAGCGATCAAACGAAGGTAAGCAAGGAAAAGATACTAAAACTTTATAGTATGGAGCCGTTGCAAGTTGATGGGGCTTATTATGCACTTCCATATAATCCGTTTGGAAAACGAGAAAATTACTCTTGGGCTTTCCCAGCACGGTGGTTTGATATGAAAAACGACGAAGTCGTTTTGATTGGCAATGATTTTTGGGAAAAAATTGGTGGGCTTGGAACATATAAAGCATTTATTGATGCAGTTAATGAAATTGGAAAAGATTACAAAGATAGAATTTATAGAGAATTTTTAGGCATTGAACCCCCCGCAACAACAGATGAGGGAAAACTTTAATTTATGGAACAGGATTTTACAATTAAAAAATCAAATATTGCCGGAAACGGAGTTTTTGCCAACAAGGAAATTCCTAAGGGGAAGACAATATGTTTTTTGAGTGGAGAACTTTGTTCTTTGGACGAAGTAATAAAAAGAGTAAACGAAGGAAAAGAAGAGCCGTCTGACCCCCTTGAAGTCGATGACGAGGAATATTTAGATCTGGACGAGGTATCAAGAACTTTTAATCATTCATGCAATCCAAACTCTTTTATTCATGGCAAAAACGAACTAATTGCTTTGTGGAATATAAAAACGGGTGAGGAAATAACCTACGATTATTCTACAACAATGAATGATAATGAAGAAAAAATAGTTAGTGCTGGGCGAGAGTTGTGGACTTGCAAATGTAATTGTGGAAGTGAAAATTGTAGAGGAATAATTGATCAATTCAAAACACTGACAAAAGAAATTCAGCAATTTTATATAAGTAACAAATTTATGCCAGATTTTATGTTGAAAGTATTTGGATAAATTTGTCGCCGCAAAAATTTTTCGCCGCCTCAGCGAGGGCGCGGCGGAAGGGGGGTGTGGGGGGAATTCCGCCGCGCCCGAGCGTTTCCGCCCCGCCGCCTGCTCTGTTAGGAGCAGAAGCCAGCAAAAAAAGTTTTCTTTTCCTTTTAGAAGAAAAAAATCGGCGGGCGCAAATCAAAAAATGTGAAGAAAACTTTTTTGCTGGCTGGCGAGCGTTAGCGAGCGGCGGCGGGGCGAATCAGCCGTTTCGTTCAAAAAAGGTTCGCGCAAAGTGTAAAATATCTCCGCCATTTTCCCTGTGGAAAATGGTGGCCCCTTGGCGGCTAAGGAGGCCGCCTAAGGGGTAGGGTAAGGGGATTTGGAACCCTATGGGGTGAATCCCGAAGCGAAGGCCATCAAGGCCGAGCGGAGTGCCGGAACCATGGGGTTCCGGCCTGCCTCTCCGTTGTTTTACACGAGGCGGTTGGCCGAGTGAAAGCAA
>ASOC01000031.1 GCA_000405945.1 Candidatus Omnitrophus fodinae SCGC AAA011-A17 | reverse complement strand
TATGACAACTTTTGATTAGGAAGGACTATATATGGCTGATCACCCCCTAACCGCCGGACAGCTTGACAACCTCTATGACGCGACGGATGTCATCACCCTGCTTCGTTCCGTCTCTGAACTTTGGCTGCAAACAGATCCCGCCCACCCTTCCGCCCAAAAAGCGATCAGCCGTTTTAATTCGGAGGGCCTTAAAGCAGAGGCCGCTTTTTATAAACAATTTGCGGACAAATACCCGGATCATCCGGAATGGATCAAAAAATATGTGGGTAGCTATTACCGGCTGTATCAACAAACGCGGACGGTTCTTTACAGCCCGGACATGGCGGACTGGTTAAAGTCCTGTGAGCAACTCATGCTTCTCAAATCCGAGGGACAAGGAGAAATTTACAAATTAAAAGCGGATTTCTTTTATCAGGAACGTGATATCGGTGAAAGCGTCAAAACCCTTGAGCAGGGCCTTCGGTGGCTCGACGAAAGGGAGAAAACAGTCTCCGGCACTCCGTTTGTCATGGAAAAAATCCACGCGGAAAAACTCTACTTCTTCAGCACCATCATCCTACGCCTCATGGAAGCCGGCGATCTCAACGGAGCTTTGTCCGTCCTGCAAAGAATGCAGCGGGTTGATTCGAAAGATACCGCGCTGAGCCGGATTGCGGCTCAACTCGAGGCCCGGATAGCCTCGCAAAGTTAAGAAAGCCAGGAGGCGGCATCCGCGGCATGATAGGTGATGATCGTATCAGCGCCGGCGCGCTTGATAGATGTCAGGATCTCAAGAATCAGCGCCTTTTCATCCCAGCCGTTTTGTCCGGCCCACTTCACAAAAGCATACTCCCCGCTGACACTAAAAGCGGCCAGAGGTATGTCAAATAACTCCCTCGCATCCCGGATAATGTCAAGGTAGGAAAGCGCGGGTTTGACCATCACCATATCCGCGCCCTCCTCAATATCAATCCGGATTTCCCGCAAGGCTTCTTTGCGGTTGGCCGCGTCCATTTGATAACTTTTCCGGTCTCCGAATTGGGGCGCTGAAAATACCGCGTCGCGGAAAGGACTGTAAAACACAGATGAATATTTGGCCGCGTAACTTAAGATAGGAATATGACTAAACCCCTTGGCATCCAGAGCGCGGCGGATGGCTTGAACGCGGCCGTCCATCATATCGCTGGGAGCAATGACATCCGCTCCGGCTTCCGCCTGGGATACCGCAGCTTTCATCAAAAGATCCAGACTTTCGTCATTTAAAACCTGGTAATTCTTCCCTTCCCGCTGGATGACCCCGCAATGACCGTGGCTCATGTATTCGCAAAGGCAGGTATCCGCCATCACTAAAACATCCGGGAAGCGCTGTTTGATTTCCTGTATGGCTTGCTGGACAACGCCGTCTTTCGAATAAGCGCCGGACGCTTTCTCATCCTTTTTTTCCGGGATGCCAAAAAGCATCAGAGCTGAGACACCGTTTCCGGCAAGCTTTTCGACTTCAGGCAACAACAGGTCGATCGAATAGCGGAATTGCCCGGGCATGGACTGAATCGCTTCTTTGCGTTTTTCGCCCGGAATGACAAAATAAGGCATGACCAGCGATTCTTTTGAAACACGGGTCTCACACATTAATTTTCTCAAAACCGGATTAGCCCGCAATCTTCGGGGACGCTCTGAGGGAAAGCTCATGGGTTCAACTCCTGCAAATAGCTTGAATCAGTCCCGGAATCGTGTATTCCCCGGCCTGACGGTGAACTTTGAGGCCGTACGACCGCATGGTGGCGGAAGTCACCGGCCCGATGCTTATCCATTTTGTATTATTTTTTATATTTAACAATGCTTTTTTTCCAAGGCCGGCCGCAAAATTTTTAACGGTTGAACTGCTGGTGAAGGTGACAAAATCAACCTCCCCCCTTTTCAAAAGCCCCGTAATGCCCCGGCTCATCCCCCGATCTCTTTCTGTCCTGTAAGCCGCCACCTCATGAACCCGGGCCCCCATTTTGCCAAACGCCTTGGGCAGATAATCCCTTCCCAGATTCGAACGCACCAGCAATATCTTTTTCCCAAGCAAGCTCTCCTTGCCGGCCATAAAAGAAACCAGGGATTCACTCACATATTCCGGCGGAACGGCATCCGCGCAAAGCGAATATTCTTTCAACTTGTCCGCTGTGGCCGGCCCAATGGCGCAAATCTTCACGCTCTCAAAAACCCTTGCGTCTTTTTTGAGCATGAACAGCCGTTCCATGAACTTTTCCACGCCATTCGCGCTGGTAAAAACGAGCCAATCAAAAGACCGCAAGCCGGCAATGGCCGCGTCAAGAGGTTTCCATGATGGCGGCGGCAAAATTTTAATCGCCGGACAATCAATCACCCGGGCCCCTAAATTTAACAGTTCCCGGCAAAGCTTTCCTGCCTGGGATCTGGCCCGGGTCACCAGAACTGTTTTGCCGCTTAAAGGCAACCGGGAAAACCAGTCAAATCCGTTTCTTAGATTAACCACTTTCCCCACCACGGTCAATGCCGGCGTCCCTATCTTGGCTTGGCAGGCTTTTTTCGCGATATTGCCCAGCGTTCCCTGCATTGTCTTTTGCGACGGCATCGTGGCACATTCAATAACGGCGACCGGAGTTTTGGAAGAAAGCCCTTTCCGGATCAAAGTCGCGGTTAATTGTTCCAGCCGGGTAGCGCCCATGTAAAAAACCAAAGTGCCGCCTGATTTAGCCAGAATATTCCAGTCAATCAAAGCCGATTCCTTGGCGGGGTCCTCATGCGCGGTGACAAAAGTGACTTGGGAAGCAAGTCCACGGTGTGTAAGCGGAATTCCTGCAAAGGCCGAGGCTCCCAGGGCGGCTGTCACTCCGGGAATAGCTTCAAAAGGAATTTTGTGCCGTATCAAGTAAGCGGATTCTTCGCCGCCGCGGCCAAAAATAAAAGGGTCTCCTCCCTTCAAACGGACGACCGTCTTCCCCTGTTTGGCCAAAGACCGGAGCCGCCTGTTGATGGTTTCCTGGGAGGCTGATTTCACCCCCCCTTTTTTGCCCGCGTAAATTTTTACGGCCTTTCCGGCATAGGCCAGGTGCTCGGCCGGAACCAGATGGTCATAAATAACCGCGTCACAGGTTTCAAGAATTTCCTTGCCCCGCACGGTGATAAGCCCGGCATGGCCCGGCCCAGCGCCTATCAAATAAACCCTTCCTGTTTTTTTCATTTTCTTATCTGCCCGAGAATTTCCAAACCGCCCCGGCTTTTAAGCTGTTCGGCGAGAGTAAAACCGGCATGAGCCGCCTTTGTTTTCACACCAGAGATTTTTCCGGAAACACTGCGGGTTCCGTCCAAAGAGAAAATAGCACCTTCAAGATGGATGATGTCCCCCTCAACGGCGCTCCAGGCACCGGCCGGCACCTGGCAACCGCCCCGCAAGCCCGAGAGAAAAGACCGCTCCGCTTCAATACGCAAAAAACTCGGTTCATGATTAATGACCTTTTTGAAAAGCTCCGTGTCCTGATCCGATTTTCGCGCTTCCACCGCGATGGCGCCCTGGCTTACGGCCGGCATCATGATTTCCTTGTCCAGCAATTCAGTGATTTCGCTTTGCATTCCGAGTCGCAAGAGCCCGCATCCCGCAAGAATCAGGCCGTCGCATAAACCTTCCCGCATTTTTTTAATCCGGGTGGGCACATTGCCCCTGATTTCCACCATTTCAAGGTCAGGACGTATTTTAAGAAGTTGAGCTTTTCTCCGCGGGCTTCCGGTCGCAACCCTCGCCCCTTTTTCGAGTTTCGACCAAGGCTCTCCTTTGGCTGAAATCCATGCGTCCCGGACATCGTCTCTTTCCAGAATCGAGTTGATTTCGAGCGAAGGTAAAAGGGCCGTCGGCAAATCCTTCGCGCTGTGAACCGCAAGGTCGATGCTGCCCCGTTCAAGAGCCAATTCAATCTCTTTGGTAAAAAGTCCCTGATTCTCGCTTGAGAACTGAGAAGACGGAGAATCCCCCTGCGTTTTGATCACTTCAATTTCAAACGATAATTCAGGAAAGGAGAGGCGGAGCTTATCCAGCACTTTCCCGGCTTGAACAAGAGCCAGGCTGCTTCCCCGGCTCCCGATCCGGAACTTTATTTTCTTCATCCGAGAGTTTCACTTTTTGTAAATCAAACAGGGTGTGCAAAGCTTCATGATAATGATGCCCTCCGCCATGGTCCTGCGCCTCTTTGAGCTTCATGAGCGGGTCATGAAGCAGCTTGCCTTTGACGCGGGAAAGAACTCGGCGCAATTCTTCAAGCTCTTTCGGGCTGCGGGACCCGGCAGCCAGACGCAATTCCTCTTCAATGATTGCATCCAAATGCGCCTGAAGTTTCCGGATCGTGGGCGCAGCTTCAATATGCTTCAGCCAGCGCAAAAAATCTTCGATCTGTTTTTCAATCAAAACTTCGCACTTGGCCACTTCTTTTTCCCGGAACTTGATATTGGACTGGCAAACCGTGTGAAGGTCATCAATGTTATAAAGATAAACGTCATCCAAGGTATTCACCTTTTCTTCGGCGTCCCTCGGCACGGCCAGATCAATGATAAAAAGCGGTTTGTGTTTCCGGAGCGCCATCACCTGCTTAACGTCCTCATAATGGATGATGGGATGCGGCGCAGCCGTGGACGAAATCACGATATCCGCGTCTTTAAGGTATTGTTTCCAGGTCTCAAATGGAATAGGAAGAACCGCGTATTTTCTCGCCAATTCCTCGGCCCTCGCCATGGTACGGCTGGCTACCCACACAAAACGTGTGCCGATTTTCATAAGCCGTTTCAGAGTGAGTTCGCCCACCTTTCCCGTGCCTAAGATAAGGATTTTTTCCTGCGAAATACGTCCGAATATTTTTTCCGCCAGTTCCACGGCCACGGAAGAAACGCTCACCGCGCCCCGCGCTATTTCCGTTTCCTCCCGCATCCTTTTGGCCGTGCGGAGAGCTCTTTCGAAAAATTGATGAAGAAGTGATTTCACATTGCCTTCCTGGGAAGCCCAACGGTAGGCCTCCTTGACCTGCCCCAGAATTTCATACTCACCCACAACCATTGAATCCAAACCGGATGCCACGCGGAACAAATGCCGGACAGCGGCTTCCTCTTCATAAAAATAAATGCT
The DNA here is from genome assembly GCA_000405945.1 of Candidatus Omnitrophus fodinae SCGC AAA011-A17. GTDB lineage: Bacteria > Omnitrophota > Omnitrophia > Omnitrophales > Omnitrophaceae > Omnitrophus > Omnitrophus fodinae. The sequence goes on along the minus strand of ASOC01000031.1, from coordinate 16,892 downwards.
GCGGTTGAGCGTCTCCGCTTCCACGGCATGGTAAAAGCACAAAAAATGCACCAATTCTTCGCGCGCGGCTTTCAAATCGCTGGCCACACCGTAGATTTCCACCCGGTTGCAGGTGGAAAGCACCAGGGACTCTGGGATAGCGGGAATATTCCGCAAATGAAGAAAAACGGAAGGCAAATCATTCTTGGGGAAAGCGAGTTTTTCCCTGAATTTAACAGGCGCGAATTTATGATTGAGACCGATGACAAATAAAGAGTTCATGACTATTTTAGAAAATTGTGCACATTGCTTTCAAAAAAATTGACGCCCAGAAAGGTGAGCATGGCGCAGAAAAATGCGAATAAAGAAGCCATAACCGCTTTTCTTCCCCGCATCAGGGAAACATAGCGGCTGTACAGAATACCCAGATAAATAAGCCAGGTCAAAGTGCTGGCCACAAATTTCGGGTCCCACCGCCAGAACACCCCGTAAACGTCTTTGGTCCAGAAAAAACCGCTGGCCAAGGCCAAGGTCAGCAAAGGGAATCCGAATACCATGGTGCGGTACACCACGGATTCCAGGGCCTCCAAAGACGGCAGTTTATGGTAAAAAGTGTTTATTTTTTTCGATTTCAGACCCCGGTTCTGTGCCAAATAAAGAAGCGCACCCACAAAGGACAAAGCGAAACTGGCATAGGCAAGAAAAGCAGTCAAAATATGAATCAAAAACCAATGATTGTGAGAATAAGTCGGTGCCGGTGGCTGTTTCAAGCAAATCAGCGATGTTCCGCTCATAGCCAGGACCAGCGGGAGAAGGATAAGACCGAAAGTGTCCAGCCGAAGCTTCCAGGACATGAGAAGGTAAACCAACACCATGCACCAGGAAAAAAAGAAAAGCGCCTGATAAAGCGTCGTAATAGGAAGAAGGCTTCCGGAAGCCGCCACCTGAACCGTTTCAAAAACAATGGAGGCTAGAAACCCGAGTCCGAGAATGCGATTGGCCCAGGGTTTCCAGGCCTTGCCTCCATGGAAAAAATGCAGAACGAATAACGCGAAAGATAAAAAGTAAAAACCGTTAATGGCCGCGAGAAAAATATAATGCGTGTTCATGGCGCTTCAACTCCGACTCAACTGTTTTTCAAAATGGCCCCAAATCTTTTTTCGATGATTTCCGGCCGCGCATGTTTGAACAAATTGATGAATTTCATTTCCGTGAGTTTTTTAAATATTTTTTTTCTTTTTTCCGGATCATTCACCGCTAAGTGAATCTTTTTGCGGCGTTGCGACATAAACCTCAAAAAATTTCCGTATTCCGGCCCAAACATCTTTCCGAGCCGCTTCCGGATGCTTTTGGCCAGAAAAGGACTCGCTCCGCCCGTTGAAACCGCTATGGAAAGCGATCTGCGGGTCGCAACCGAGGGCGCTATAAAATTGCAATGTGCGGCGTCATCCACAGCATTGACCAGAATGTTCTTGCGCCGGCAGGCCTTGAAAATCGCGGTGTTCATTTGTGAAGAAGACGTAGCCGCAATGACAATAAAAATATTTCTTAACGAAGTCTTTAAAGCACCGGCTCCGGCTAATTTCATTTTCCGGATGGTGATTTTCTTCTTCCTGGCCAGTTTCAAAATCACCGGGTTGAATGCAGAACTCACGCAGATAACTTTTGCGCCCGCGGCCAGAAGAGACCGGATTTTCCGCTCCGCAACCTGCCCTCCTCCGGCCACCAAACAAGACTTGCCTCTTAAATCAAGAAAAACCGGATAATACCTCATGACCCGGCGGATGGCCTGTACCAGCCTGGTCGGGCCGCGAACGGCGGCTTGAACAAGCAGGTGCTGGCGGATAGCCCGTCAAACCGCTTCGCTCCGGTTGTAATACTTGTCAAAAAAATGCTCAAATTCCTCCTCTAGCGCGAGTCCTGGTACAACACGGTAACCCGTTGTCCGTTCGATATCATCAATCACTTTAAGGTCGAACGGATCGCACATGGCTATTTGTAATTTACCGTTTGTTATCTCCACCGGAACCACGCGATGAGTTCGCACATAGTCCATGGTGAAAAGCCGGCTCAATTCCCTGGGATACTGCCGCCCAGCAAGAGGCACATAGGGAACTCCCAACTTTTTCTCAAGCATCCTGCCTACATCATAGCTCCTAACCAAATCCATGGCAATCAGGACTTGCCCCAGTCTTTTGCCCGTGGCCAGATGCTGTTTAAGGGCCTCGCCGAGCTGGTATTCATTGATTAACCCCGCGGCAAGCAGAAACTGTCCCAGCGGCTCCACCTTTTCCAGGTCAAGGTCGCGGGTGCCAGGTAGAACTTCAAAAGCCTCGTCAAAACTTTCAATTTGTTTTTCGCGGCGGTCTCGCAAATAACTGCTTCCCGGCTGGGTTTTAAGAAATTTTTTGACCCCCGCCGCCACCTGGGCAATTTCAGCCGGGCTGGAATATTTTTTATTCAGATTGGTCACCGCAGCAATGGAAATGGACATGATCGGAAATTTTTCATTCTTTCCTTTGCGGTTTTTGACCTGCACATGGCCCCGCTTGATGTCTTCCGTCGCGTAATAAGTGGGAATAATCCGGTCAAATTCACGGATGCATTCTTTCGCGAATTTGTTCTCGAGGTCAGGATGGGTGACAACGATAAAATCATCGCCGCCCACATGGCCGATAAAAGGCTGGCCCGATCCACCCGATCGGGCCGGCATATTCAGGCCGCCACCCGCGGCTTGGTCAGGCTGGCCCGAGGCATACTTTCGGGCTGCTTGGACAATAATTCTGGCCGCCTGGCGGATGACATCATCACCCTTGTCGTAGCCGTAAAGGTCATTGAATGATTTAAAATTATTGACATCAAGATAACAAACGGAATATTTTTCACCCGAAAGAATTTTGTCTTTGACCGTTTTTTCAATCGCGATATTACCCGGTAATTTGGTAAGCGGGTTGGCCTGCATCCTGTCTTCGGCTCTGCGGATATTGAGCAAAACGCGGAGCTGCAGGGTAAAAGCGTCAAACGGCTTGATTAAAAAATCGTCAAATCCCTGCTGCACCCCGTGCAAAAGTTTGGCCAGCTGCTGATCACCCAGCATCATGATCACAGGCACAAAACAGCTGGAAGAGGCTTTTCGTATTCTGACCGTGATTTCTTCGCCGTTCACAAGCTCCATGTCCGCGGCAATCAAAATCAAGTCAAAATTTTGCCCCTCCAAAAAACGCAGGGCCGGTTCGCTGGCCGTGGCTGTGGTCACGACAAATCCGCGCGCCTGCAAGCGCGATTCGATCAGCGAAAGGTTCTCCGTATCCTTGTCCACCACTAAAATACTCTTATTTTCCACGCTTGGCCTTCTCTCCTTTGACTCCCTGTTTTTTATTCAACGTAAAACTTTCCGCCAAGGAAGGGTATTTACCTTCTTGCACATCTTTGCGGTAATTTTTCACCGCTTTTTTGATGATTTCGCCGACCGGCGCATAAACCCTGACAAACCGGGGACGAATCGCTTCCTGAAGCCCCAAAAAATCGTAAAGCACGAGCACCTGACCGTCGCAATGAGACCCGGCGCCTATTCCTATCGTCGGAATTTTAATTGTTTCCGTGATGCGGCGGGCAAGATCCGCTGGAACGCATTCTAGCACCAGTGCAAAAACCCCGGCCTTTTCAAGCCCCTTGGCGTCTTCCACCATGCGGCGAGCCGCTTCCGGCTCCTTTCCCTGCAATTTGTACCCGCCAAGTTCCGTGGCTTTTTGAGGGGTCAGCCCCAAATGCCCCATGACAGATATATCGGCACTCCGCAGAGAGTTGACAAGTCCCAATCTTTCCGACCCGCCTTCAATCTTTACCGCGTCCGCGCCGCCTTCCTTGAGGAGGCGAACCGCATTTCTGACAGCGCTTTCAGGGGAGCGTTGAAACGAGCCGAACGGCATATCGGCAACCACCAGCGAGTGTTTCGCGGCGCGGCTCACGGCCTTGGTATGATGCAGCATGTCACGCATGGTCACTGGCACAGTGGAATCATATCCGAGACAAACCATCCCTAAGGAATCTCCCACCAAAAGGATGTCAACCCCGGCTTGATCCAGCAATCCGGCCATGGAAAAATCATACGCCGTGAGCGTGACGATTTTTTCGCCCTTGGCTTTTTTGTCCGTGATTTCTTTAACCGTTAACCGCATAATATTTTTCCTTAAATTGTTCGATGTCTGCCCGAACCGGCAGTCCGGCCGATTCTGATCTAGCCGCGCGCATCACCTCGGCATCCAAAGGATTAAGGATGCCCGCGTCAAGACCGGCGGCCAAAGCCAAACGTAAAAAGGCGGCATTCACAGCACTGCGCTTTTTCAGGCCAAACGAAACATTGCTGATCCCGAGACAAGTCCAGACGCCGAAACTTTCCCGCACCGCCCTGACCGCCTCAAGGGTTTCAAAAATAGCGTCGGGATAATAGCGCAGCGGCAAGCTCACACAATCAATCACAATATCCTGCCTCGGAATTCCCGAATCCTCGGCGCGGCTGATAATCTTTCCGGCAATTTCCAACCGCTCTTTCCATGAAGCCGGAATCTCTTTTCCGTCCATCGCCAAACCGATAAACGGAATTTTCTTTTCCGCCACGACCGGTAAAAGGGCCTTCATGGAAATATCGTCACCTTTTACCGAATTCAATAGAACTCTTCCCTTGGACGCTTCGGCTCCGGCCTTCAATACATCCGGGGAAACGCTGTCCAGCACGAGAGGCCCGCCGTCACACCGTTCAATAACACGAACGGCATGTCTCATCAATTCCTTTGCTTCAACCAAACCGACATTAACATCCACAGCCTGCGCGCCGGCCCAGAGCTGCCGCAAAGCTTCATCGGCTATAAAATCCCAGTCGAAATTTTTTAAAGCCAGGCTAATTGATGGATTACCGCTGGGATTAATCCTTTCCCCGATAACAAAAAAACCATCCTCTCGTTCATGTCTCAATGTCCGGTTGGGAGTCGCTAAAACCAAAGGCATGGCGAGGAAAAAAGGTCTAGCTCCAGCGATAGGCGGCAATCAGATTCTTCATGAGCATAAGCACGGTCAGGGGGCCTACCCCTCCGGGCACAGGCGTGATGAATTTCGCTCTTTTGCGCGCTTCTTCAAATTCAACGTCGCCCGTAATTTTTCCGGCCACTTCCGTGGTGCCCACATCAATCACCACAGCTCCGGGCTTGATCCAATCGCCCTTGACCATGCCGGGTTTGCCCGCGCAAGCCACCACAATATCCGCACTGCGGCAATAAGCTGCCATTCGTTCCTCAGGCGTCCCGGTATTGCACACAATGGTGGTCGCGCGGCGCTCCCCAAGCAAAAGCTGCAGGGGGCGGCCAACTATCGAGCTCTGCCCAATAATCACCACTTCCTTGCCCCGGCAATCCACGCCCGTCTCGTCAATCAAAGTGAGACAGGCCAAAGCCGTGGCCGGCACCAATTTCGTACGGCGCATAACCAGATATCCCAGCGTTGCGGGATGAATTCCCTCAATGTCTTTTTTGGGATTAAGTTCCGGATAAAGATGCGCCACATCCATGTGTGCGGGCAGCGGAAGCTGGATAATCAACCCGTGAACCGGCGATTGCTCGGTGCTGAGTTCTTTGATCTTCGCGAGCAATTCGGACTCGGGAGCCGAGGCATCCAGCATCACATTCTCAAACGCGATTCCGAGCGACAGGGCGCATTTTTCCTGCGCGCGTCGGTAAAATTCAGCCGACGGATCCTTGCCCACCATGACACAGGCCATGCGGAGCGTGACCCCGTCCTTGGCTTTGATGCTTTCGACTTCAGCCGCAAGCTCTTTTCTCAAGCGCTCTCCGACTTTTTTCCCTTCGAGCAAAACACATTCCTGCATGCCGGTGCTCATGTTTCAATAGCGCGGTTAAAATCCGCGGCCATTTGTTCGAGGGTTTGAAACCCTTGAGTTTTGTATTCCTGATTTTTCATATACTCCAAATTCACTCTCGCAGTCTGACAAGCCCCGAGAAAGCCGGCTTTGAGGAAATGCCGGCTCAACACCAAATCACTGGCAATAGAGCCCTGCGCTAATTGCGCCACAACTCTCTGCAACTCGGCGGCGCGAATCAATAACTGGGCAAAATTCTTTTGCGACAAATACCCCCCTTGCAAAGCCTCTTCTATTTTTCCCGCCCGGCCCGGACGTGATTTATCCAGGGCATAGGCTTTAATTACCTTTTTATACGCTTTCACATCTCCATCAATGGCCTGAAGAGCCTGCCGGTTGACTTTTTCCAGCTCTTTAAGCGCCGCGCGCAAATCTTCCAGAGGGATGGGCGGTGTTTGCTTTTTTTTCTTTTTTTCCAAAATTTTCCCCACCATCAAGGCCAGAGAAACAGCAACGGATGAAACCAGACAGGCCGCGCTTCCTCCTCCCGGATAAGGCGCATCACTTGAAAGTTCTTTGATAAATTGGCGTATCGGTTGTTTAGCGTACATGACTTAACCTGTTGATTTAAAGACAGATATGAAAACCAGATTCCAGTATACCGAGAACCGCAAAAACTGTCAAGCGACGATCGGCCGTTCGGTCATCGGACCCTGTGCCATCCGCACTGGGCGGGTGGCCTCGAAGTCGCTCGACTATTCGGCCTGCGCTAGGCTCTGCTCGGCCAAATAGACGTCGCTTCAAGGAAACCCAGGCTCCGAAGTTCCTGGAGGCAAGCGACGTCTACACGCGACGGGTAGCGGCGCGTGAGAACGTTGCACCGAGGCGGATGGCCTCGGTGCGAAAGAAGCTGCTCCCCAGCTGGGTCGCAGTCATCTTTCGAGACGAAGCTTTGCGCAAGGAGACCGACAATCCCGAAGGGAGGAGGTCGAGTGGTTGCCGGAAGGAAGCTTCGGAGACTGGAGATGTAGGCACATTAACAGTATGAAGTGGTAGGCGTCGCACCGCCACAACTGGTCCTACAAGCCCCGTGCCAAGAGAAAAAATATTTATTTTCTGCTTTCTCCCTCTTGAAAAATTAGCAGAAGGCGGCTAAGCTGATAATAGTTCTGTTCAGCTCGATTGGGGACGACAGTAGGAGACAATAAAAGCCATCGACGAAAGACGGTTCACAGATGATGACCGCAACGAATGGCACAAGGGCAACTCAAGCGCTCCTCGATGTCCTCGCTGGACAGAGCCCCATGAGTTGCCCTAGTTATCATACAATCCAGGATAATTTTTAAGCTTGTAGCCGAGGATTCGTTCCGTAATACCCAGAAGTTGGGCCGCCTTGCGGCGGTTCCCGTCGGTTTTTTGAAGAGTATCCCTGATCATCTGTCTTTCCAGCGCTTCAACAACTGCAGGAAGAGTTCCCGCATTTTGACCCGGTTGAGCTGGAACGCCCGCGGTATTGACATTCTGAATAGGGCCCGGCAGATCCGAAACATCAATGGGATTTTTCTGGCAAACAATCACGGCCCGTTCCATGCAATTCTCTAACTCACGGACATTGCCAGGCCACTGATAATTCAAAACCTGTTCCCAGGCCTGTTTGGTGAGATCACTGACATCTTTCTGGTTCTCATGGCTGAACTTTTTGATGAAATGATAAACCAAAAGAGGAATATCCTCCCTGCGTTCACGCAGCGGCGGGAGAAAAATCGGCAAGACATTGAGCCGGTAATATAAATCTTCCCGGAATTTGCCTTCTCTTACAGCTGCTTCCAAGTCCTTGTTGGTCGCGGCAATCAAGCGGACATCCACTTTCAGCGTCTCAAGTCCGCCCACCCTTTCAAACTCTCTCTCCTGCAGGACCCTTAAAAATTTGACCTGCATAGCCAGCGTCATATCGCCCACCTCATCCAGAAAAATGGTGCCCCCGTCCGCCGCTTCAAAGCGCCCGCGTTTGACGGAAGCGGCACCTGTAAACGCCCCTTTTTCGTATCCGAACAGTTCGCTCTCAAGCAGAGTCTCGGGAAGCGCGGCGCAGGAAAATTTAATAAAAGCCTTGTCCTTGCGCGTGCTGTTGTAGTGAATAGCCTTGGCAATAAGTTCTTTTCCCGTTCCGCTTTCGCCGCGTAAGAGCACCGTGCCCTTGGTGGGCGCCACCACCGCCACGGTATGATAGACGTCCTGCATCTTTTTGCTTTCGCCCACGATATTCTCAAACCGGTATTTTTCCTGAAGTTCGCTGCGAAGCATACGGTTTTCATCAAGGAGAGCTTCCTTTTCGCGCTGCACCATTTGGGAAATTTTAACGGCCTGCGCGGCCATGGAGCTGATGATGGTGAGAAGCCGGATATCCTCCTCAAAAGAAACCGAATCGCTGAACAGGCGGTCCACGCTCAAGGTTCCAACGGTTTTATTTTCGAGTTTGATAGGGACGCAGATAAAAGAAATGTTTTTTTTGGAAAGATCCCCGCGGGCCTTGGTTTTGTTCAGAAAAAGCGGTTCTTCCCCCACATTGGGAACCACGATGGGCTCCCCGGCCTGCACCACTTTTCCCGTGATGCCTTCCCCGATTTTATATTTACCGCGTTTCATCGCTTCGGGCGGCATCCCATGAGCGACCTGAATACTGATCTCATTGGCTCTTTCATCCAAAAGCGCTATGGTTCCCCGCTCCATGCCCATGTGTTTGTGCAGCACGTCAAGAATCGATTTCAGCGTTACTTCGAGATTCAGCGAGGAGTTAAGGGCCTTTGATATTTCATAAAGCGTGGTCAGTTCGAGGAGCTCGCGTTTGAGTCCTGTAAGATTCGCATCCATCACGAGGCTATTTCTCCTTCACCACAATGGATATTGCATGACGGTTGGCGAATTCAACGACTTCTTCCGGATCCAGCACAATGGTCTTAAAGGCTTCCACCGCTAACACCGAAGCCCCGGATTCGTGCATGGCTTTTAAAGTTGAAAGGCCTATGGTGGGAACATCAAACCGCATGTCCTGCTGCGGTTTGGCAACCTTGACCACCACCGCGTTGCCTTTGCCGAAACCAGCGCCGCGACGGATTGTTTCATCCGTGCCCTCAATGGCTTCCACCGCCAAAACCGCCTTGGCCTTGACCACCACGGTTTGTCCCACATCGATCCGGCCCATTTCCTTGGCCAAGGCCCATCCAAAATCAATATCCTCAGATTCACTGCGGCTGGGTTTTTTCTTGGTCAAAACACCGGGTTGAGGCATGCGGTTTTTTAGAAACCGGGTGGAATCAAGAATACGCACCCCCTGCTTCTCGAGATGCCTGACCACGGCGCCCAGAAGCGAATCGTCTTTCCAGTTCCGGATACCGGCCAAGGCCTTGATCATTTCAATATCCGGCTGAATTTGACCTTTAAAAAGAGAGGCTTTGGTGACTTTGCCGGCAAAAAGCGCTTCGCCCGCGCCGTGTTTTTTAAAAAACTGAATCACTTTTCCAAGCTGCCCCAGCTTAATCCAAAGGACATGCTTGGCTATTTTTTCAATAGACGGATCAGCTTCTTCGAGGATGGCGCAACAGGCGACTTCATAGCCCTCTTCGCCAGCCTGCTTGGCGGCAAGCAAAGGAAAGCGTCCGTTACCGGCAATTAAACCAATGGTTTTCATAATCAACTAAGGTAATCCTAATCACCCTAAACAACAGGGTGTTAGGATGGCCTTGACGCTTTGAAACAAAATTGCCGAGGCTCACTTGCAGATGCCCCGTTCGGATTTTTTTAAAAATTCCAGAAGCGCAAGTATCGCGGGAGTTTTGGGAAGCTCTTCCTCCGTCCGGCGAATGGCGGTTTTAAGTGAAAGTCCGGAACGGAAAATAATTTTGTAGGCCTTTTTTAGCAGCGCCCTTTCCTCTGCGGGGAAATCGGCGCGCTCAAGACCCACGGTGTTCAAACCATAAGCCTTGGCCGGATGGCCGTCGACCATAAAGTAAGGAGGAATGTCCTGAACGACTTTGGAGCAGCCGCCCACGATTGCGAGGCTTCCTATGCGCACAAATTGGTGCACGGCACTTAACCCGCCAATGACGGCCCTGTCTTCAATCAGCACATGGCCGCCAAGAGTCGCATTATTGGCGAGAATCGTTTGATTGCCGACCACACAATCATGGGCAATGTGGGCATAGGCCATAATAAGGTTGTCATTTCCGATGCGCGTTTCCGTGCCTTCCTCGGTGCCTGGGTTGATCGTCACGTATTCCCTGATTTTGTTATTATTACCGATAATGAGAAAACTCTTCCCGCCTTTGTACTTTTTATCCTGCGTCATGCTGCCGATCACCGCACCCGTGAATATCTCGCAGTATTCTCCGACAGTCGTGTGCCCCTCAATCGTCACGCGCGCCCCAACCCGGGTTCCCGCGCCAATGCGCACATTTTTCTCAATGATGGAATAGGGTCCCACCTCCACGCCTGAATCAAGTTCCGTGTCAGGATGGACAATAGCAGTCGGATGAATCATGGTTTTCTCCGTCTCAAGCCCCATCAACGATTCCCTTCTTATTTTGGCGCCGGCTCATCGCCGTCCACCACAGCAAATTTCACCTCAGCCTCGCAAACCAGGCGTTTTTCCACATAGGCGCGGCCCAGACACTGCCCTGTCTTGGAACGGCTTCTGAGAACATCGACCTCAAGGCGGAGCGTATCTCCTGGAAAAACAGGCTGTCTGAATTTTGCGCTGTCAATGCTCATTAGATAGGCTATTTTTCCGTGATTTTCATGCATGCAAAGCATGATAACGCCGCCCACCTGAGCCAAGGATTCAATAATCAAAACGCCCGGCATGATGGGGTGCCCCGGGAAATGCCCCTGAAAGAAAAAATCATTGACCGTCACGTTTTTAATTCCGACGGCCCGCTTGCCCGGCTCCAGTTCCGTGATGCGGTCAACCAGTAGAAACGGATAGCGGTGAGGAATCACTTTTTGGATGGCTTTGGCATCAAGCTCTTTCGGGATGGAACTCATCGTCCCACGACCTCCTTTTTGATTGTTCATTTCAAGAATCTTTTTAACCAGTTTATAATTCTGACGGTGGCCGGTCCGGTAGGTGACCACATGCCCTCGGATACGTTTACCCAATAGGTAGAGATCCCCCAAAAGATCGAGCACCTTATGCCTTGCCGCTTCATCTTTGAACCGGAGCGAGTTGCCGATCGGTTCGCCACCGTCAAACACCAGCGTGTTTTGGAAATTGGCGCCCTGCCCGTACCCCCGGCTTAAAAGCGCTTCAGCCTCCGCCTTCAGGCAAAAAGTCCTAGCTGGAGCGATTTGCGTCTCAAAGCTTTCTGGCGAAAGCTGAACATGCACAAACTGGTCTCTCAGCGCTTCGTGGTCGTAACTCAGGGTGTAGGAAATGGAAAAGCTGCTGCTCGGAAGAATAGTCATGGAGTAATTCTTCCCTTCCACAAAAGCGGGCTGCGTGACCACCAAAACTTCCCTTTCCTTGTTCTGAGGCACAATCCCCGCCTTGCGGATCAGCTCAAAATACTCAAGCGCGCTGCCGTCAAGACCGGGCAATTCTTCGCCTTCGATCTCGACAAGAGCGTTGTCCACGCCCAAACCGTGAAACGCCGCCATCAGATGTTCGATGGTGCGGATTCTTACGTTTTTCACGATCAACGAAGTCTGACGGCCGCCCTGATCCTGAGACAAATCCACATTCTCAAGGACAGCCTTGATTTTCAAATCCGGGTCTTTGTCTTTCCGTATAAAGACAATCCCCGTGCCCGGTTCGGCCGGGCGCAGCGTCACGGTTGAGGGAGCACCCGTATGAAGGCCCATGCCCTTGATCGTAACCGGGCCGGCCACTGTTTGTTCAAAATCACTCATGCGAATATCCCTCTTTGAACGGTCGCTATTATTTATTACTTTGCCGGTTTTTGGTTCTTGTACCGGTTATTGAGCTCATTCAAAATATCCGTTGTCACGTCATACTTGTCGTTGCGGTAAAGAAGGGCCCTTTCATTGAAAATAAGGTCATAGCCTTTCTGCTTACCGTAATCGCTCATGACCGTATCAATGTCCTTGAGAATTTCGCGAACGGCCTCGTCTCTTTTCTTGCTCAACTCTTCGCGGGCCTTCTGGTCAAAATCCTGCAGGGCCTTGACTTTCTCATCGATGGCCGCCTGTTTTTCCTCTTTGTTCTTATCCGCGAGAAGGGCCAATTCGTCTTTCAGACGGCGTACTTCCTGAATCATGGCATCACGCTGGGTCTGCTTTTTCTTACCTTCCTCGGCCAGCACCTGGTCATTCTGTTTGGTCTTTTCATAGGTGTCAAAGGTCTTGGCCACATCCACAAAAGCGATTTTTTCGGCATAAGCCGCGCCCGCCCAGGCACCGTTCAGAAAAAAAGATGTTAAAATAACCGCAATCCAAACCGTGCCGCGCTGCATTCCTGAGATTTCCATTTTAACCTCCTGGTTAGACCTGTTAAAAGCCCTTACTAAAACTGAATTCGAATTTTCCGTTACCATCCTTTTCATCTTCATTGCGGATGGGGTAGCCGTAATAAAAAATCATCGGACCTATCGGCGTGTTCACTTTAACTCCGGGACCCACGCTGACCGCAAAATCGCTGAATGACAATTTGTAGCTGTCCGGGTCCACGTCCGCCGCGTCCATAAAAACCGCTCCCTTGAAATTGGAGATAATCGGGAAAGAATACTCAAGATTTACCACGGCCAGCGATTGGCCTCCTACCGCGTCTCCGCTCGCTTTGGGACCAACTCTGCGGGGATTGAATCCGCGCACAGTTCCCAACCCGCCGGCGTAGAAACGGTCAAAAACAGGAACCGTGCCAGAACTTCCGAATGAGTCGGATGTGCCAAGCCGCAACTTGGTTTCAATCACATGATCTTTACGGAAGCTGTAATATTTGGCGGCGCTGGACTGAAAAACATAGAAATCCTCGTCTCCTCCCAAAACACTTCCCACAAACTCCGAAGAAAACGAGAGCAAAGATCCTTTGCTTGGGTTAAAGACGTTATTTCGCGAATCACGCGAAATAAACCAGCGAAGACGGCTCAAAAGCGTGTTGCCTGAAAATTTGGTGACTTCAGGCGGGGCATCTTCGGAAATATTATCCAATTTGACGCTCTCCAGCGTGTATCCAAACCCCGAGCGGACATATTCCGTGAAGGCCTTTGAAAGGGTCGGCGAAAAGCCCAAACGTTTTTCGTCAAAGTCTGTGCCATTCGCAAAGTGCGTGGTATCAAACAAATTCAATCCCAAGGAATAAGGCTTGTTAAAAAGATAAGGTTCCACAAAATCAAATTCAAAATCGCGCGTGAGAGAGCCCAGGCGACCCCGGAGTGAAACGCTTTGGCCGCCGCCCGTGAAACGGGGCCAGTTTTTGATATCAAAATTTCTCTGGCTGATTTCAGCGAACCCTATAAACTGTTCGACGGAGCTGATGCCCGCGCCAAAAGACAACTCTCCGGTTTGCTTCTCCTTCACGCGGTAAATGATATCCCTCTTGTTCGGTTCAGAACCCGGCTCCGTATCGTAATTGATATCTTCAAAATAGCCCAGGTTTTGGAGTCTCTCTTTGGAACGCTCCAGTTTTGCTCCGTCAAAGCGGTCACCCGGGCGGATGCGTAGCTCGCGGCGTATCACAATATCCTTGGTCTTGGTGTTGCCGCGGATTCTTACCTTGTCCACAAAATAAAGGTCCCCTTCCGTGATTTTATAGAGGATATCCACCTTGCCCGTCTGCTTATTCAGCGTGGTTTCCGGTAAAAGGCGGACTTCAATATACCCGCGTTCAAAATAATATTTCCGGACAGCCTCCACCTCATCAATCAATCCCTTCTGCGAATAAACTGTCCCGGGAAGCATGGTGAGGCTCTGCCATATTTCGCTCTGCGGGAAAAGCAAATTTCCATCGATCTTGACATCGCCCGTCAAATACTGATTGCCTTCCTCGACGTGGACAATGATCACCATTTTCTTTTCCCTGTCGTCATAAATAAATTCCGGTTCGAGTTTGACGTCAAGAAATCCGTTCTCCTGATAAAACGTCCTGAGCCGCTCCATGTCTTCCTTGAACTTATCTTCCTTAAAAACACCCCGGCTGAACAACCCGGATTTTTTGGTTTTGATTTTCTTTCTCACCACTTTGTTTTTAAAGGACTTTACCCCATCCACCCGGATATCCTTGATTTTGTACTTTTCGCCTTCGTTGATGAGAATATAAACCGTGGCTTCTTTCGTGTCCTCATTGACATTGCTCTCCGACCTGACTTCAGCGAATTTAAAGCCCTTGTCGACGTATTTCTTCTTAATCGCAAGCACGCCTTCGTTAATCACTTTGGGATCCAGGATTTGACCTTCCACGAGGTTGATTTCCTTGCGGAGCTTCTCCAGCTTAAAAAGCTTCGCCCCTTCGATGATGATTTGCCTGACCACCGGCTTCTCATCCACCACCACAATCAACCGGAAGCCCCCCTGCTCTTCAACCACTTCAATTTTAATATCCTGGAAAAAACCCGTGGCGTACAGGCGCTTGATGTCCTGATTCACCGTTTCCTGCGCCAGAGGGATTCCTTCTTTAGACTTCAGCTTATTTAGAATAATGGTTGTGTTGATGATTTGATTGCCGCGGACTTCAATTTTGGTGATAAGGTTCGACGCGGGCTCGTTTTCAGCAGCAGGCTGCGTTTCGGCGGCCTGGGGCTCCTGCTTGGCGGATTCCCCGGCATTCTCTTCAGCCCAAAGCCTGGCCTGTCCTCCGCCCGTAAAAAAACAAAAAATTATTCCTCCGATAAGAAATTTTTTAAAGTGGATTTTAAGCACGATACTCCTTCACGATTAAGTCAATTCTTCTTCACTGCGGCGGAACTCGGGATTTTCAAACCGAGTCCACTCTTTCACGAACACCATGTCAATGGAACCGACGGGACCATTTCTTTGTTTAGCAATGATGAGCTCAGCCTTATTTTTGTTATCTTCCGTGGGATTGTAATATTCTTCGCGGAAAACGAACACCACCAAATCGGCGTCCTGTTCAATAGCCCCCGACTCTCTCAAGTCGGAAAGCTGGGGACGGTTGCCGGTGCGGGCTTCCACGGCGCGCGACAGCTGGCTCACGGCAATCACCGGAACGCCGAGTTCCCTGGCCAGCGCCTTGAGCGAGCGGGAAATTTCCGAGATTTCCTGCTGCCGGCTTTCCGCGCGGCTGCTTCCCTGCATGAGCTGCAAATAATCGACAACAATCAATTGGATATCGTATTGAGATTTAAGGCGCCTCGCCTTGGCCCTGAGTTCAAGCACGCTCATGCTGGGCGTGTCATCGATAAAAATAGGGGCTTCGGAAAGTTTCCCGGCCGCGTTGGTGAGCTTGGGCCAGTCCGTGTGAGAAAGATATCCGGTACGCACTTTCTGGGCATCCACGCGGGCATGCGAGCAAAGGAATCTCTGCACCAGCTGTTCTTTGCTCATTTCCAGCGAAAAAAAAGCGACCGGCTTACCAAGACTAACGCCCACGTATTCGCAAATACCGGCCGCAAGGGCGCTTTTGCCCATGGAAGGCCGGCCCGCCACAATGATCAAATCCGCCGGCTGAAGACCGGCGGTCTTGATGTCAAAGTTGTGAAAGCCCGTGGCCAGGCCCGTCACATGCTCCTTGCGCTGATACAACCTGTCAATGGTTTCAATACTGTCCTTAATAATGTCTTTAAGCGCTATAAAACGGCCCTCAATCTTGGACTGGCTGATTTCAAAAATAGATTGCTCTGCGCGGTCAAGAAGGGTCACCGCGTCGGCGCTGCCATCAAAGCTTTCCTGAATAATCTGCGTTGCGGAGTCAATCAAATGACGGAGAATGGCTTTTTCGCGGATAATACGGGCATAATGCTCCACGTTGGCGGCCGTGGCCACCTGCACCGTAAGCTGAGCCAAATAAGCGCCGCCGCCGGTCTGTTCCAGCAATTTCTCCTTGCGCAACTCCTCCGAGACTGTGACGAGATCAATGGGCTTGTTTTTGTCAAAAAGGCCGAGCATCGCGGAAAATATTTTACGGTGGGAGTCGACGTAGAAAAACGACTCCTTCACCAGTTCAATCACCCGAGCGACGGCCTGCTCGTCAAACAGCATGGCGCCCAATACCGCCATTTCCGCTTCAATATTCTGCGGCGGGATTTTCTGAACCTGACTCACCTGAGACGAAAAAGTGTCCGCCACTTAGGCCCCCTTGACCACCTTGAATTTGAGCGAACACTCCACTTCGGAATGCAGCTTAATTTTAACCGCGTAAGTGCCCGTCTTTTTAATGGGCTCTTCCTCGACAATCTTTTTCTTGTCCACCGCGAACCCCTCTTCTTTCAAAGCATCCGCGATTTGCTGCGAGGTGACGGTTCCGTACAGTTTATCTTCCTCGCCCACTTGAGCCATGATCGTCAAAGAAAGCTTCGCTATCTTTTTGGCCATTTCCTGGCATTTTTCCTTTTCTTCTTTTTCCTTGGCCGCCTGGCGCGCTTTCCGGAGTTCCAATGTCCGCAAGTTACCGGCATTGGAAGGGATGGCCCGGTTTCTCGGGAAAAGATAATTGCGGAAAAAACCGTCTTTCACCTTGATGACTTCCCCTTTTTTTCCAAGTTTTTCCACGTCTTCCGTAAGAATGACTTCCATGAAATCCTTCCTCCTATGACTCTTTAGTGATCAATCAGCCTGAAAAGGGACTAGCGCTATAAACCGGGCGCAGCGGATTTCGCGCGCCAAGGCCCGCTGGTGTTTCGAACAATTCCCTGAAATGCGGCGGGGAACAATTTTCCCCTTTTCCGTCATAAACTTCAGAAGAAGTTCCGGCTCCTTATAATCAATCTTCATCTTCTCAGTGCAAAACTTGCAAACCTTTTTTTTGAAAAATCTCTGGCGCGGACCGCGCTCGTCTTTACGCTTGTCTTTTCTCGCCGGTGCTCTCTTAGTGGTAAACAACTTTCATCCTCCTTTCAAAATGGAACTTCATCATCCG
>ASOC01000030.1 GCA_000405945.1 Candidatus Omnitrophus fodinae SCGC AAA011-A17 | reverse complement strand
CTGGCGGCTGCGATAAAGTTTCAATAAACACGGCGGCGATCCAGGACAGCGACCTGGTCAAAAGAGCGAGCCGGCGTTTTGGGAACCAATGCATTGTAGTGGCTATCGATTGCCGGCGAAATGATGACGGAGGCTGGACGGTATACACCCACGGTGGACGCAAAGCAACCGAGCTTGACGCGGTTGTCTGGGCAGGTAAGGTGCAGGATTTGGGCGCGGGCGAAATTCTGCTGACAAGTATGGATGCTGATGGAACAAAAGACGGTTATGATCTGCCGCTGTTACGGGCGGTTGCCGAGAGGGTGCATATCCCTGTGATAGCCTCCGGCGGCGCGGGTGAACTTGAACATTTGTACCAGGCTTTTTCTGAAGCCAATGTGGATGCGGTTTTAGCCGCCTCCATATTTCATTACGGCATTTTCACCGTGTCGCAGGCTAAAAAATATCTGGCAGAAAATGGCGTTCATGTGCGCCAATAAATGTTAAGGAGGCTGGACAATGCTGGAGCTTAAGTATGACGATAAGGGGTTGATCCCCGCCGTGATTCAGGATGCTGGTACAGGCGAGGTGCTTATGGTGGCCTACATGAATCAGGAGTCCTTAAGAAAAACTCTGGAAACGGGAAAGACTCATTTTTTTTCGCGTTCTCGCAATAAATTTTGGCTAAAAGGGGAAAGTTCCGGACATTTTCAAACGGTAAAGGAGATTTTAACCGATTGCGATAAGGACACTTTGGTCATCCGTGTCGAGCAAATCGGAGGCGCCTGCCACTTGGGTTATAAGACATGCTTCGTACATAAAATTGACGAAAAGGGAGACTTGTCCGGCATCACACAGGAAAAAGTGTTTGATCCGGGTTCGACTTATGGGCATTGAACAGGAAATTTATCCGTCCTACTCAGAATTCCGGCGTTTAGCGGCCAAAGGAAATTTGATTCCCATTTACAGGGAAATTTTGGCTGACTTGGAGACTCCGGTATCGGCGTTTATGAAGGTATCAGCCGTCGAGCGCTCTAGTTTCCTTTTAGAATCAGTTGAACACGGGGAGAAAATCGGCCGGTATTCATTTATTGGATGCCGACCGTCGGTTATTGTGGAAGCAAAAGACGGGCAGGATGTGCTTTCGGAGATAGAAGCCAGAATGAGAAAAGTGCGGCTGGTCAAGACCGAAGTTTTGCCGGCTTTTTGCGGCGGTTTTGTTGGCTATCTCGGTTATGAAAATATTGGTTTTTACGAAAAGCTTTGTTTACGGAAAAAGCCACTTCAGGGGCTGCCCCAAGGCGTATTTTTTCTCGCCGACAGGATGATTATATTTGATCAGATTGAACGCACTCTGAAAATCGTGGCGTTGTGCCATACCGGTCAAGGGCTCAGGCAAGCTTATCAAAAGGGCGTTAAGGCCATTCGCGACGTCTCTTCCGCTCTCGCGAAACCCACGCGCCGGGATTTTGAAATCCAACGCAAATCGAGCCGCGGATCAGGGAGCCGTCTAGTTTCCAATATGACTCGCGACGAATTTGAGGCGAAAGTTCAAAAGATAAAGAAATACATAAGACAAGGCGACTGCATTCAGGTTGTTTTTTCACAGAGATTTGATTTGGGCCGTGTCAATAATGAATTTGACGTGTACCGTGCGCTGAGGGCGAGCAATCCTTCTCCCTATATGTTCTTTTTTAAACATGGCGATTTTTCCCTGATCGGTTCTTCACCCGAACTGTTAGTCAAGAAAACGGGGCGAGTTGCTGAGTTGAGGCCCATTGCCGGTACTCGAAAGCGCGGTGCCAGTGAGGAGGAGGATATTTCGCTCGAACGCAATCTTAAGAAGTCGACTAAAGAATTGGCTGAGCATTTAATGCTTGTTGATCTGGGGCGCAATGATTTGGGACGGTTGTGCCGGTATGATTCAGTGCGGGTCAAAGATTACGCTCGTACGGAACGCTATTCTCATGTCATGCATCTCGTGAGCGAAGTCGTGGGAGAGTTAAAACCCGGCAAGGATTCTTTTGAGCTATTACGGGCCACTTTTCCCGCCGGCACTGTCAGCGGGGCTCCTAAAATCCGGGCCATGCAAATCATTGATGAGCTTGAGAATGATGCCCGAGGACCTTATGCCGGGTCTCTCGGTTATTTTAGTTTTAACGGCGATATGGATATGTGCATCACGATCCGTACCATTGTGGTGCACAAAGGCCAAGCGACGGTTCAGGCCGGAGCCGGGATTGTTTTTGATTCAAATCCTGCCAAGGAATATCAGGAAACAGTGAACAAAGCCAAGGCTCTGTTTGAGGCCGTGGAAATTGCGAGGGAATCGCGCCATGCTTCTCGTAATCGATAATTACGATTCTTTCACGTACAACCTTGTGCAGTATCTGGGCGAGATGGGCGCGGATATTGAAGTGTATCGCAATGATAAAATATCCTTGAACAAGATTAAGCGGCTTAAACCGCGGAAAATTGTTATTTCGCCCGGTCCGTGCACCCCCAGAGAGGCTGGCATTTCAAATGAGGTGATCCGTGAGTTTTCGGGAAAAGTTCCTTTGCTTGGTGTTTGTCTGGGCCACCAATGTCTTGGTTACACGTTTGGCGGTAAAGTGATTGTGGCCAGACGTATCATGCATGGCAAAACTTCGTTGATTTATCACGATCAAAAAACAATATTCAACCGTCTTGAAAATCCTTTTTTAGCGACAAGGTATCATTCGCTATTGGTGGAGAAAAAATCCTTACCCTCCGTTCTTGAAATCATTGCCTGGACCAAAGAAGGCGAAATCATGGGGCTTAAACATAAGAAACACCCCACCTGGGGTGTTCAATTCCATCCTGAATCAATCCTTACCCAAGAAGGCAAGAAGCTTCTCAAAAATTTCCTGGCGATTCGCGCATAAATTTTCAGTCTGCGAATAATCTTGCATCCCGGCTATATTTGGTATAATATTGTATCAACATGGCACATCTAAGCTGTAACTCCAATATCTATAATATATTAAGAAAACTAGCTTTGCGGCGGGATTTGTCTTCGCACGAGACTGATTTGATGTTTGCAAAGGTTCTCGATCATTCAATTGGTGCGGATACGGCGCGAAGCACGCTGATTTTGCTCCGAGAAAAGCCAGAATCGTCGCAAGAAATAGCGCAAGTGGCTTCTGTTTTGCGCGTTAAAGCCCAAACGGTTACCTTTGACCATCCTTATTTAGTGGATAATTGCGGGACAGGCGGCGATGGAAAGGGATCCTTTAACGTTTCCACGGTGGCAGCTATTGTCGCAGCCGCAGCAGGCGCTTTTGTGGCCAAACATGGTAACAGATCGGTGTCGTCAAAAGTGGGGAGTACCGACCTGCTTGAAGCACTTGGCGTTAGGATCGACGCCAAGCCTCAGCGGATGCTTGATTGCTTAAAGAAACTGGGGATAGGTTTTTTTCACGCCCCTTTCTACCATCCTGTGATGAAAGAAATCGCGCCCATAAGAAAGTCTATCAAGGGCAGAACAGTGTTTAATCTCTTGGGTCCGCTTTTGAATCCTGTAAAGGTCAAAAAACAAGTGATCGGTGTTTGCAGTCGCGAATTTGTGAAGCGTTTGGCACAATCCGTGAATATTTTGGGAACGGAACGGACTATTATCCTATGCGGTGAAGGCGGAATGGATGAGGCGACTACTTTCGGAAATACTTACGGGATGGAAATCAGAAAGGGAAGAATGCGGCCGTTTGTGTTGTCTGGGAGTGAATTAGGATTCATCGGCGGGTCGGAAAAAGGTTTGCGAGGCGGAAATGTGAAAAAAAATAAAACTATCGCGCTTGGAATTTTGCGTGGCAATGTATCGGGTCCTAAAAAAGACGCGGTTCTTTTAAATGCCGGCCTTACGCTTTTGGTTAGCGGGGTTGCCACAGATCTTAAAACTGCGATATCCTCGGCCAATGAAGTGATTTTAAAGGGCAAGGCGTATGATTTGCTTAAACGGTTCGTTGAGATGTCAAACCGATGATACTTGAAGAAATCCTTACCCATAAACGCAAAGAGCTGGAGGAAATGAAATTGCGTTTTCCTTTGGCTAAAGTGATGGAAGGCATTGAGCTCAAGCGGGAGCCCAATCGGTCATTTTGCAAGGCTTTAAGCGACGCTCATGGTATTCACATTATTGCGGAATTGAAAAAGGCGTCACCGTCTGAAGGTGTGATTCGGGAGGATTTTAACCCTCTTCAAATCGCTGAACTCTATGATTTGGCGGGAGCTCGCGCTTTGTCGGTGCTTACCGAGTCCTTGTATTTTGGCGGAAGGTCAAGCTACTTGAGGACTATCCGCCGCGTCACGGAACTTCCTCTGCTGCGGAAAGATTTTATCATCGACCGCTATCAGATCTATGAATCATCGCTTCTCGCTGCGGACGCGGTTCTCCTCATTTCATCCCTTCTAACGGATGAAGAACTCAGGGGCTTTATCGGGGACTGCAGAAAACTGAACATGGATGCTTTAGTTGAGATTCATACGGAGGCGGATTTGAAAAAAGCTTTGAACGCGGGCGCTTATTTACTGGGTATTAACAACCGCAATCTGCGGACGCTTAAAGTGAGCAAGGATTCTGCCGAGAGACTGCTTCGGCATGTACCGAAAAATATGACGGTAGTGATTGAAAGCGGTATCAGTCAGTATGACGAAATATTGCGGTACAAAAGCCTGGGTGTGAATGCTTTTTTAATCGGCACGGCTTTCATGAAATCCGATGACATTGTAAAAAAATTGCGGGAACTTAGGGGGATACCGCAATGATTAAGGTTAAAATTTGCGGCATCACCCGCCCAGAAGATGCAAACGCTGCCGTTGATGAAGGGGCTGACTATTTGGGTTTTGTTTTTGCTCCCAGTCCGCGTCAAGTGGATGAGAAACAGGCGAGATTAATCATGGATTCAATGCCGGGATTCAAAAACTGGGTAGGGGTTTTTGTCAATGCGGATCGCTTCGACGTTGTCAAACTCTGCAGTTCCCTGCGTATTTCCTTCCTGCAGCTACATGGAAACGAGACTCCGGAAGAATGCTTTTTTCTGCAGCGTGAAGGCTTTCAGGTCATCAAAGCTCACTGTATCCAAAACGCGGCCAGTTTTGATGATGTGTCAAAGTATGAGACGCCCTACATACTGTTTGATAGTTATTCAAAACACAGGGAAGGCGGGACAGGTAAAGCGTTTGATTGGAATCTTCTCAAAGGCCGGTCTTTTAATTCACGGGTTTTTCTTTCCGGGGGATTGAAGTCCGGTTTGATGCCCGATGCGCTCTGCGTTTATGTTCCTTACGCCGTTGACATCTCATCCGGAGTTGAAGACTGCCCGGGACAAAAGAACCCCGCTAAGATCAGAGAATTTATTCGTAGCGTCCGAAAGTTCGACACAAAGAAAAGTGAGAGTCAACGTCATGGCTGAAGTCCAATTTTTAGGTAAATTGCTTGGTAGAATAGACAGAATTGACCGTGCCAGCTTGCTTAATTACATTCGCGACCTGACAGCCGAAAATGAATCTTTAAAGAATGTGCTTGATTGTCTTGCTGCCGGCGTTTTGGTTATGGACATCGCCGGAAAAGTAAAATACCTGAGCCGTGGGGCCAAGTCTATTTTGGGGCTCAGTCATTCCACAACGCTTCGAAATAAGTCATCCATATACGACCTGATAAAGGATGAGGAATTGCGTCGTTTTTTGCTGGAACACGTTTGTTTTGGGGATTATGTTTTTCAATATGAAATTGAGATTCTTCTTCCTCATCATCTTTACCTCAGTGTTAGCATATCGCCTCTGGAAGGTGCAAACAGTCCTTCTCGGGATTATGCCGTACTTCTTGAGGATGTGACCCTTTCCAGAGAGCATGATCGAAAGATGCGCGAAATCCAGAAACTCGACGTGCTGACGCGTTTAGCCGGTGGCATAGCTCATGAGATAGGTAACCCGTTAAATTCAATTGGCATTCACTTGAAACTATTAGAACGTGAGTTGGCATCGGCAGACCCAGCAACTCAAAAGAAATGCATGGAACTCCTTGAAGTCCTCCAATCCGAATCAAGAAGGCTGGACCGGTTGGTTAAAAACTTTTTGAAAGCCACACGCCGCAAATTCGCTACTTTCAAGACAGAGTCTATCAATGAAGTCATTGATGCTGCTGTTGAGCTCATGAAGCCGGAGCTCAAATCCGCCGGTATCCGTGTGGAACTTAAGCAGGCGAGCGACATTCCCCGTTTTTTGGCAGATAGTGAAAAAATGAAACAGGTATTTATCAACTTGATCAAAAATGCCATTGATGCGATGCCGAAGGGAGGAAGCCTGGAGATCGGATCGGAAAAGCGTGATTCCGTTTGTGTTTTAACTTTTCGTGACCAGGGCACTGGTATCAATGAACGCGATTTGCCTCATATTTTTGAGGCTTACTATACGACTAAGAAGGAAGGTGCCGGTCTGGGGTTGATGATTGTTTCGGGCATTATCCATGAGCATGGCGGGAAAATAGAGGTTCAGAGCAAAGTCGGTAAGGGCACAGTTTTTAAAATTTATTTGCCTATGCGGCGGGAAAAACTTCAACTGCCGGAAAAGTTCGAGAAGGGATAAGGTTGATGACCATTCATCCTAGTGTTTTGGTGGTGGATGATGAAAAAAATGAAAGGGAAGGGATACGGAAATTCCTTGTCCCCAAAGGCTATGACATTCTCCTGGCTGAAAACGCTGAGCAGGCGGTAAAAATTATTCGAGAGCAAGGCCCTGATATTGTGCTTACGGATCTCGTGCTTCCGGAAAAAGACGGCATGTGGGTGCTGGAAAAAACAAAAGAGCTTTCGCCCGAATCTGTTGTCATTATGTTCACGTCTTATGGCACAGTAGAAAACGCCGTACGCGCCATCAAAAGAGGTGCATTCCATTATCTAACAAAACCGATTGATCTTGATGAGTTGGATGCGACTCTTGAACGCGCTGTTAAAGGCCGGCAACTCGAGCGAGAGAACTTGGAACTGCGCAAAGAACTGAATGAAAAAAACGACCATGGCGATTTGATAGCCGAATCAAAGGCGATGAAGGAGGTTCTCCGGATTCTAAAACAGGTCGCGCCGACTTCTTCATCGGTTTTAATTGAAGGTGAAAGCGGTACAGGCAAAGAGGTGGCCGCTCACTTGATCCACAACTGGAGCTCTCGTAAGGATAAACCCTTTGTGACCGTACACTGTGCCGCTCTTACCGAGAGTTTGTTGTCAAGTGAGCTATTCGGCCATGAAAAGGGTGCTTTTACGGGAGCGACTGAAAGAAAAATCGGGCGTTTTGAAAGGGCTCACGGCGGAACGCTTTTTCTGGATGAGGTCGGAGAAATTAAAGAAGAACTTCAGGTGAAATTGTTACGGGTGCTTCAGAATGGCGAATATGAACGGGTGGGCGGGACTAAACTGCTCAAAGCCGATGTGCGGTTGATTTGCGCCACGAACAAAAATTTACAGGCAGAAGTCGGAAAACAACATTTCAGGGAGGATTTGTACTACCGGATCAACGTGATTCGTATTGAAATGCCTCCACTGCGCGAGAGGAAAGAGGATATCCCTTATCTTGTCAGGCGTTTTGTTTCATATTTCGCACGCAGCAATAACAAACCTGCTTCAAGGGTGGATGACGAGGCCATGAAATTGCTCACACAATATTCGTGGCCTGGCAATGTCCGCGAACTAAAAAATGTTGTTGAACGTATGGTGGTTTTGTCTTCGGACCAAACTTTGACCGCATCCTCCGTGCCTAGCGACATCCGGGTGCAACGCGTTTTATTGCCTTTGTCCTCCACACCTCAGACCGCGTTCGACGAAAACCGCCCGTATCATATCAGGGATATGGAAAAGGATCTCATTCAGAAAAAATTGAATGAGTTGCAAGGCAACAAGTCGAAAGCTGCTAAAGAATTAGGTATTTCAAGAAGAACTCTTTACAGGAAAATTGAAGAATATAAAATTATAACTGTGCAATAGTTGTGTCAAAATGTACCATCCTTAAATCTTGACACAACCGGCCATCCCTTACAATATGCATAACCTGTTTTCATATATAAAGTTACAAATTCCATAGTTTTGGCACGAGAATTGAATTAGTTGCGGTGACGCCAACTATACGCAATCAGTATTTCATTCTTACAGGAGGAGAAAATGGCAAAAATTATTGGGATTGATTTAGGAACGACAAATTCATGCGTGGCTTATATGGAGGGTGGCGAACCCAAGGTAATCACAAATATGGAGGGAAATCGCACCACACCATCCGTGGTTGGATTTGCCAAATCAGGCGAAAGAATTGTTGGGCAGGCCGCGAAACGTCAGGCAATCACGAATCCGGAGAACACAATTTTCAGCGCCAAACGGTTCATCGGCCGCAAATATAACGAAGTTCAACAGGAAATCAAGCTGGTCCCGTTTAAGGTCAAAGAAGGGAAAAGCGGAGACGCTCTTATCGTTGCGGGCGGTAGGGACTATACCCCTCCTGAAATTTCCGCCATGGTGTTGCAAAAATTGAAGCAGGACGCGGAGCATTTTCTTGGCGAAACCGTGACCAAAGCAGTGATCACGGTTCCCGCCTATTTCAATGATTCGCAGCGCCAGGCCACCAAAGATGCCGGACAAATTGCTGGCCTGGAAGTCTTGCGCATTATCAATGAGCCTACAGCCGCTTCGCTGGCTTACGGCCTTGATAAGAAAAAGGACGAATGCATCGCGGTTTACGACTTGGGCGGTGGAACATTCGACGTTTCCATCCTTGAGCTTGGCGAAGGGGTGTTCGAAGTAAAAGCAACGAATGGTGACACGCATTTGGGCGGTGATGATTTCGACCACAGGATCATTAACTGGCTGGTTGATGAATTTAAACGTGAAAACGGTATTGATTTGTCGAAAGACCGCACCGCTCTGCAGAGATTAAAAGAAGCCTCTGAAAAAGCTAAATGCGAATTGTCGACTTCGCTTCAGACGGAAATTAACCTGCCTTTTATCACAGCAGATCAAACAGGCCCGCGGCACCTTAACGTGAGTCTTTCAAAATCCAAGCTTGAACAACTGGTGGTGGATTTGGTCGAAAGAACAGTTGCCCCCTGTAAACAGGCCATGAAAGACGCGGGCATTACTCCTGACAAAATCGACGAAGTCGTTTTGGTCGGAGGCCAAACCAGGATGCCTGCCGTGCAGGAGCTGGTTAAAAAATTGTTCGGAAAAGAGCCTCATCGGGGCGTCAATCCCGATGAAGTCGTTGCCGTAGGCGCCGCCATTCAAGCGGGTGTGCTGGGCGGCGAAGTCAAAGATGTGCTTTTATTGGACGTGACACCTCTTTCTTTAGGCATTGAAACACTGGGCGGCGTTATGACCAAGCTTATTGAAAGAAACACCACGATTCCAACTCGGAAAAGCGAAATTTTCTCGACCGCGGCGGATAATCAAACCGCCGTCAGTATTCATGTGCTTCAGGGCGAAAGGGAATTAGCCAAAGATACTCGGACTCTGGGACGTTTCGATTTGGTGGGCATTCCTCCGTCGCCGCGCGGCGTTCCGCAAATTGAAGTGACCTTTGATATTGATGCCAACGGAATCACTCATGTTTCTGCTAAGGATTTAGCGACTCAAAAAGAACAAAAAATAAAAATTGAGTCGTCCTCGGGTCTCAGCAAACAAGAAGTTGAAAAGCTCGTGAAAGAAGCCGAGTCTCACGCTGACGAAGACCGTAAGAAACATGAGCTGATACAGGCGAAGAACAATCTCGACAATATGATTTATTCCGTCGAAAAAAGCCTGAAAGAGAACGGCGACAAGATAGACACTTCTGAAAAGGAAAAGGTTGAAAATGCGGTTAAGGAGGCGCGTAAGCATCTTGATTCGGATAGTGCGGATGAAATTAAAACGGCCACCGACGCTTTGACGAGCGCTTCACACGCCTTAGCCCAGAAAATGTACGAAGAAGCCAGTAAAAAAGAAAAGCCGCAATCAGGTGCGGCTTCCGCCGATGCGGGAGATAAGAACTCGGACAACGTCGTAGACGCGGACTACGAAGTGGTTGACGAAGACGACAAGAAGAAGAAAGAAAAGAAGTAATTCAGGTGGTCATGTGTCTTTTAAAGATGCGATGGCAAATAGCGGCGGCGCTTTTCCTCCTGTCGCTAATGGTTCCGGCACGATTGCAAGCGGAAGAAGAGGGTTTTTCGCTTGCAATCGTGCCGAACGTCCGAGTTGTTTCGCAGACGGAGGCTAACCACTACCAGATAGGGCAGATCATACCTTTCAAGATTGTTTTCACTTCAAATGACGTTACCTCTGAACCCGTTTTTCAGGTCCCCGAATTGCCACTACAAAATCTGACCGTTGTGGAAACATCCCAGGCGGTTGAAACCAGGATAGAATCCGGATATCAGGTCAAAGAAACCGTTCTACTCTACAAGCTTAAGGCTGAAAAGCCAGGGAAGGCTTGTGTGAATTCTTTCGGTATAGATTACAAAACCAGCCCCGAAAGCATGACCCAGCATGCTGAGATTGAAACGCATTGTTTTGATATTGAGGCCGCGCCGTGGTTTAGTAAAATCTCCAAAAAGACATGGCTTTTCAGCAGTGGTGCCGTAACGCTCTTTGCGGCCTTTTCCGCCCTATCGGGTTTTTTATTAAAGCGCAAACCAAAAGAACTTAATAAAATCCTTAGTGAAGAAGACCAATGTCTGGGTGAGATGGATGCCGTTGTGTTAAGCGCGTTAGATAAGGCAAACAGGTCTGAGATTTTGAAGCAAACCGGGTCTGTGTTTAGAAGGTATTTATCCAGCCGCTATATGATCTTGACCCCAAACATCGGTGGCTTGCAATTGATGGATACGATTGAGCGTAGACGGGACATCCCGGCGGAAGATAAGAATACAATCCGCGCGATTCTAGAGGCCGTCACCGAATGCACTTTTGGGGGTGTTGAGCCCAGCGCCGATGAGGTCTTGAGAATCAGGGACAAAGTAAGAACCTTCATAGCTAATAAAAGGATTTCTGCCAACGAAGCAGCGCCAATTAAGAATTGATAAAGTCCGTAAAAATGCTATGATTCAAATTTTGTATACACGCAAAGGAGGGGCGCATGGAGACTTCGATATCGAAGTTGACGGAACGGGTCAAGGAAGAGCACGCGGTTATTCAGCAGCTTCTGACTGAAGTCCGCAAAGTGATTGTCGGACAGGATTATTTGATTGACAGGCTTCTCGTTGGACTTTTTGGGAATGGCCATATTCTAATCGAAGGTGTTCCGGGACTTGCTAAAACGCTTTCCGTTAAAACGCTTTCTCAGGCCATCAACGCGCATTTTCAAAGAATTCAATTCACGCCGGACTTGCTGCCCGCGGATTTGATAGGAACGCTGGTTTACAACCCTAAAGACGGCAATTTTACGACAAAAAAAGGCCCTGTTTTTGCCAATATTATTCTGGCCGATGAAATTAACCGCGCACCATCCAAAGTCCAAAGTGCGCTGCTGGAAGCGATGCAGGAACGGCAGGTCACGATAGGAGAAAACACATTTTCTTTGCCGGATCCTTTCTTAGTGCTCGCTACGCAGAATCCGATTGAACAGGAAGGGACTTACCCGCTGCCGGAAGCGCAGTTGGACAGATTTATGTTGAAATTAAAAATCACCTATCCCAACCGCAAAGAAGAGAAGGAAATTCTCGAACGCATGAGCGCAGGTAAGCCTATCGAAGTCAGCGCAACTTTGCGTCCGGAAGACATCATCCGCTTGCGGAAACTTGTGACCGACATCTATATAGACGAAAAAGTCAAAGAATATATTTTGGACATTGTTTTCGCAACCCGCAAACCGGAAACCTACCGGCTCGAGTCCTTGAAGCCTTTGATCTCGTATGGTGCCTCCCCTCGTGCAAGCATTATGCTAACCGTGGCCTCTAAAGCGCACGCCTTTCTCAAGGGGCGCGGATACGTGACACCGGCGGATGTCAAACAAATTGGAATGGATGTTTTGCGCCATCGCGTCCTAGTCACTTATGAAGCTGAAGCCGAAGAGGTCACCTCCGAGACCATCGTTACAAAAATATTCGACCATATCGAAGTTCCCTGATCCATGATTTCGCGCGAGATTTTACGCCAGGTCAAGCGCATTGAGATTACCACCACAAGATTGGTGGAGGATTTTCTCGGCGGCGAATACGAATCCGTTTTTAAAGGGCAGGGCATCGAATTCGCCAATGTCCGCGAATATGTGCCTGGCGATGACATCCGCACGATTGACTGGAACGTTACGGCCAGGTCTCAGCGCCCGTTTGTGAAGCAATACGTCGAAGAACGCGAATTGTCGGTTTTCTTTCTTGTTGACGCCTCGTCTTCCTGCAGTTTTGGCACGTCAGCCAAATTCAAATCCGAAGTCATTGCCGAAATTTGCGCCCTCCTGGCTTTCGCGGCGGTCAAAAACCACGATAAAATAGGCCTTTCGATTTTTACCGACGGAATCGAAAAATACATCCCGTTAAAAAAAGGCCGTCAGCATGTGCTTCGAGTAGTCAGGGAAATTCTCGGGTATCAGCCTGAAAATAGCCGCACGAGATTTGAGACCGCCTTTGAGTTCCTGAGCAACGTTTTAAGACGACGCGCCGTTATCTTCTTAATATCAGACTTTATCGGTTTCCCCGAAAATCCAAAATCGCTTCGGATTTTGGCAAAAAAACATGACATTATCGCCATACGCACAATCGATCCGCTTGAGCGTTTGATGCCTGAAGCGGGTCTTGTGGAGTTTGAGGATGCGGAAACCGGTGAACGAGCGGTTGTGAACACATCGGATAAAGTATTCCGCGAGCGCTATCAAAAAAGCGCGGAGCAAGGGTGCGAAAAAATAGACCGGTTCTTTAAATCTGTCGGCATTGACCGTGTTGATATTTTCACGGAACAATCTTACGTTGAACCTATTGTTAAGTTCTTTAAGGTTAGGGAGAAACGGGTGCGGTGAATAAACGGTTCATTTGGTCACTCTTGATGTTTGCTTTAGCGCTAACGGCAACCATCGGTTATGCCGGTGATAGTGACATAACGGTTAGAGCTGAAGTCAACAAAGCGTTTGTTACCATCGGAGAAAGAATTGTCTGTTCTGTTTTTGTCCGTCATGACCCTAAAATCAGGCTTGCATCCTCCATTGAATTCCCTAACTCGCGGGATTTTGAAATCAAATCCGTTAGAGACATCCCGGACAAACAAGATGAGGGAATTGTTATTACCGGCCGAAATTTTGAAATTGCAGCGTATGGACTGGGCGAGTTCGTCGTTGATGAAATCCTGGTCAAATATCTTACGCCTGATGGAGTTGAGAAAGAGATAAAGACCAGCCGCATTTACATCACAGTTCAGTCCGTGGATAAAAAGGGCAAACCTAAACAAGATATCCGAGGTATTAAACCGCCGCTCGACCTTCCGAGTGATTTAAAAAAATGGCTTATGCGGGGCGGCATTTTGGCGGTTATTGCAGGTATTGCCATAACCGCTTTTGTTTCTTTCCTAACAAAACGGCCCAAAATCGAGGCATCTGCCACGGTTTTTTCACCGCATGACGAGGCCTATCAGGCCTTGCGGACGCTTTTCGATTCATCGCTGATCCGCGAAGGTCAAGTGAAAGAATATTATATCCGTATTTCCGAAATTATACGGCGATATCTGGAAAGAAGATATGGTTTTGCGGCAGTTGAAAAAACGACCGATGAGATATCCAAGAATTTGCGCGACATAGAGGCGGAGGACGGCGTAAGAAAAACCATTAAAGAGTTTTTGCAGGAATCGGACATTGTTAAATTCGCCAAGTACAGGCCCGAACCCCGGGAAATCGTTCTTATCAATAAAAAGGCCACGGATATTGTGGATAAAACAAAGCTCGTTGAAACGGCTGCTGCCTCGCAAGAGCAGCCGGCCAAGTAAAAGGTCTTAATTCATGATTTTTAAGGATGTGTGGTTTCTACTGCTGTTGTTATTGGTGCCGCTTTTTCTGCTCCTGGAGAAAAAGAGTAAACCCGCTCGCCTGCGATTTTCATCGGTTGCCCAAACCCAATTAAGCTATTTTTTTAGATTTTTTAGACTGCGAACGCTGACTTTAAGAACTTTGCGCGTTTTAGCCTTTGTTTGTCTCGTATTGGCTTTGGCCAGACCGCAGTCCATGTCTTCGGAAAAGGAATATGAAACTGAAGGTATCGATATCGTTATCGCGTTGGATATTTCAGGGTCTATGCAGGCCATGGATTTTCAACCGGCCAACCGACTTGAAGTGGCTAAGGAGGAAGCTAAAAAGTTTATTCGTGGCCGACAGCACGATCGCATTGGGCTGGTTGTTTTTGCCAGTCAGAGCTACACGCAGTGTCCATTAACGCTTGATTATGACATCCTTATCCGTCTAGTAGATGAAGTTGAGATGGGGCTTATCAAGGATGGCACGGCGATAGGTCTCGCTATTGCCAATAGCGTCAACCGGCTGCGGGATAGCACGGCGAAAAGTAAAATCGTCATTTTGATCACGGATGGGGCCAATAATTCCGGCAATATTGACCCGATAACGGCTACGGAGCTGGCCAAATCCTTTGGGATCAAGATCTACGCAATTGGGGTCGGAAAAGAGGGAATGGTGCCTTTCCCGGTCGATGATCCGCTGTTTGGCCGCCGTTATGTTCAAGCGCAGGTTGAAATGGATGAGCCGTCATTAAGGGAAATCGCTGCAAAAACCGGCGGCTTGTACTTCCGCGCAAGAGACCAAAAGTCGTTGACTGAAATATACCGTACCATTGACAGGTTGGAAAAAAGTAAGGTCAAAGTGAAAGAGTATTCAATCTACGATGAATTGTTCCCGCGTTTCTTAATACCGGGGATCGTGTTTCTGTTGGCCGGCCTTTTTTTGGAAAACACTATTTGGATGAAAATCCCTTAAACGCGCATGCAACTATATAATCAAGAATATTTGCCTTTGTTTTGGATTGTCCCGCTGCTTTTAACGTTCAGCTATTGGCATGCACTCAGGAGGAAACGATTGCGGTTAAAAAAATTGGGAGTTTTAAATACCCTAAACCGTATATCCGATTTTTCCATAGGGGACTGGCGCTTAAAATCGTTTACAATGATTCTGGCTGTTGTTTTTTTATCATTTTCTTTATTGCGACCGCAATGGGGGGAAGAGAAAAAAAAGGTAACGCGAAGGGGACTCGACGTTATTTTTCTGCTAGACACGTCACTGAGCATGCTGGCTGCGGATGTTAAGCCGAGCCGTATTGAAAAAACGAAAATCGAAATCAAATCATTCGTTAAAAAGTTAAAGGGAGACCGTATCGGGCTTATTCCGTTCGCGGGGTCGAGTTTTTTACAATCCCCATTGACGCTTGATTATTCGGCTTTTTTTCTTTTTTTGGACGCACTTTCCGTGGGTTATATCCCCGATCCTGGTTCTTTTTTTGCGGATGCCTTGGAAAATGCCATTCGCGCTTTTCCCAAGGGCGAAAAGAAGCACCGGACTGTCGTTGTATTTTCGGATGGTGAATTTCACGGCGAAAATTTGTCAGGAGTTCTGAACGACGCCCAGCAACAGGGGATTCGAATTTACACAGTGGGTGTGGGGACGCTGGAGGGCGAGCCAATCCCTCTTAAAGCAGAGAAGGGAAAGGTGGTTGGATATAAAAAGGACAGTACGGGGCAAGTCGTTATCACAAAGCTTGACCCTCAGGTTTTGACGCAAATCGCTTCGCAGACCGGGGGACTTTACTTTCCCGGAACGGCGGGCGAACAGGAAATTGACTTGATATATAAAGACATGCAGTCATTGGGCAAAAAAGAACTCAAAGAAAAAATCATGAAAGAGCGCGAGGAGCATTATCAGTTGTTTCTTCTGATTGGACTCATTTTATTGTTTGCGGCTTTGGCGATGCGCGAAAGCCGCGCTTCCGTTTTAAAAGGAAACACGACGTGAAAAAGTCGACTTTTATCCTATGTTTCGCCCTGCTCAGTCTTGGATTCGCCACTAAATCCCAGCTTGTGAAAAAAGGAAATGAGGCTTATAAAGACAAGCGGTATCAGACCGCGCTTGAAAATTATCAAACGGCGCAAATCAAAAATCCGGATTCTTCGGTAATCCGGTTTAATACGGCGAATGCGCTCTATGAGCTTAGCGAGTATCGCGACGCTGAGCGCGCCTTTGACAAGATCATTAGTCAGCGAACGCTTGAGAAAGAAGACAAGGATTTACTGGCCAAATCTCTTTATAATTACGGTAATGTGCAATACCGGTTAGGGCAATTTGACAAGGCCATGGAGGCGTATAAAAAAGTCCTCGATTTGAATCCCCAGGACGCTGATGCTAAATACAATCTTGAGCTTCTTCAGGAGATGAAAAAGGCCTTCGACAAGAAAAATTCAGAAAGGCAGAAACAAAAAAAAGATCAACCCAAACAGCAGCCAAAACAGCAACAGCAGCAACAAAACCAAAATCAACAGGGCGGCGGGCAAAACGAGCAGCAGGATAAGAAGGATCAAAAACAACAGCAAGAAAACAAGGGGCAGGGGAATCAGGAACAACAGCAGGAGGAACAGAAGCAGGACCAGTCGGATAAGGAAAAACAATCCGGGCAAAATGAAGAACAACAGAGTCGGAATGAAAAAAAGGATGCTGCGGATAAAAAACAGGAAGGCGAAGCCAAAGAAAAACAAAAAGCCGATCGACAAAAAGGGGAAGAAGAGAAAAGACAGGATGAAACGCCAATGCGGGGGCAGGAATTGACGCCTTATGAATTGTCGCAATTGGAGCAGCAACCGTCTCAGCAAAATGAAAGCGATAACAAGCAAGAAACTCCTCAGTCCAGCGCGCAATCACTTCAAGGCGTAAATGTTCCGCCTTCAAGTAAAATATCCAAGCAACAGGCCATGCAGATATTGAACGCTCTCTACGAATCGGAAAAAGAAGTGCTCAACATGCGCCGTCCGCCGGTGAAACCGCATGAAAAAACGGTAACCAAGGATTGGTGATGAGTCCTAATCAATGAGGAGGTAGTTTATGAAGAAGGATAAAGTTTCGCTTGCCTGTCTTTCGCTTGCCGTGGCTTTCACGTTTGTTTTCCCTGCCTGCGGGCCTGAAAAAAAACCGATTTCCCGTAAAAAAATAGAGGAGAAGGGTTTAGCCGCCGTCGAACTTATCAAGACTTACGGGTTAAGCCTTTATCCGGGGACAGAACTTATGGATCAATCAGTTAAAAGCTCTAAAATACCGGTTCCGGGTACCGACCAGCCGGGGAAGACGATGACTGTAAAGGTTTTAACGGTATCAGGTGTTACGTATGCAAGACTGGATGAAGTTCGATCGTCTTATGAAAAACAGGCGCCGAATGTCATAACCGAGGAGAAAATTAACGATTCAGTACGATTTGTCCAATTGTCAAATGTTTCAGATTTTAATAAAGCCCTTGCCGAGCGTGTTTCGCCCATCTTGTTGATTAACTTGCGCAGGAAGATGCTGACCGAGAACGAAAGACTGGCCTATCAGAATGAGTATAATAATCTGCAAAGCGTATCCAATCCAGACGCCATTCAAAAGAGGCGGAAAGCCCAATTGGACAATTTTTTGAAGGATAACACGTTCATTCAGGTCAATGTCCGCACCCAAGAATGAAGGGCTATTTGCCGTATTTGCCCAGGGAATACTTTACATAACATACATTATAGGACGTTGTGAATCGTATATAAAAGGGCTCTTAGGTGGTTCCGTTTCTTTCCAATGTTAGAACTAGGCATTTTGCGTTTCCTCCCGCCTTGGTGAATTCGCTCAAATCAACCGGATAGACCTGATATCCCAGCAATCTGAGCATTTCCGTGGTTTGCGGGCATTTAGCGGGCGTAATTACCTTATTTCCCACAACAATGGAATTGCAAATAAACTGCAGCGCTTCGTCGATTCTGACCAAAATCGAGTTTGGTATATGCTTTCTTAAATTTCGCTCGTCGTGTTCATTAAATCCCTTGCCGTAATAAAGCGCGGTTTTGTCTGATATTGGGCAAAAACAAGTGTCCAGATGATAAAATCGCTCATCCGTGAGGGCCACGGAAAGCATCTCCTTTTGCACGAGTTCCGCTACCAGATGATGGGCTTGTAAATCCGACCTAAAATGATACCCGCAAAATAAGTAGTTACCCGCGACAAAAGCGTCGCTTTCCCCTTCAAAGCACAAAACCTTAGGAAGCGTGATGACATCATAGTGGTTTTCCTGAAACCAGCTTTCAAAAAAAGCCGCTTCCGGTTGACGCTGTTTATGTCTGAAATTGCTCCGGATAAAAGTATGATTCCATACCATGCCTGCGCTGGCCGTGAATACCATATCAGGCAGACCTTTGACGGGATATATAAGTTCGACTTGAACTCCGATTTGGTCGGTTAACAGCTTATAAAGAAGATCCCATTGGGTTCTGGCAAGCGATCTGTTAACATTGCGGCGCAAGCTCATCCACGGGTTGATTTCATAGGCTATTTCATAATAATCCGGCGGGCACATTAGAAATTTAAATGGCATGGCGATAGAGGCTTTACAATTACTCCCTTCGCTGGGAATGGATTAAATCAGTGAGAAATATCGATATCGCCTTCCGGATGCGTGCCGCCTTCCGCGGATTCCGGCGTGAGCAGCTTATGGGACTTGAGGACGCGTTCCATTTCAAGAATGGACTTTTTAAGGTCCGCGAAATGACTCACGTTCATAGTCACGCCTTTGGTGGTGGGGATTTTTTGGTCCGCCCCCTTGACGTCTGTCCATATGCGGATATCGATGAGATCTTTTCCCTTGTATTCTTTGATTTGAAATCTCACTTCTTCGTATTTATTTTTCGAAAAACTGGCGACGATTTCATTCATGGAGCAAACCTCCTTTTTTTATTCCTCAAGGGTGGACGTGTCTCCTATCGGGAGACCGAGTTCCCTGGCCTTGAGCAAACGTCTCATGATTTTGCCGCTCCGTGTTTTAGGGAGCGAATCCACGAAATCAATTTCCCGGGGATAAGCATGGGCCGCGAGTCGCGTACGGACGAACTTCTTGATCTCTTCGGCGAGAGCTGTCGAACACGTGTAACCCGCTTTTAATGAAACAAACGCTTTTATGATTTCCATTCTTTCCGGATCCGGTTTTCCGATTACCCCGGCTTCAGCCACGGCCGGATGTTCAATCAGAGCGCTTTCGACTTCGAATGGCCCCACCAAATGACCAGCCGTGTTGATCACGTCATCAGCGCGGCCCACAAACCAAAAATAACCCTCCTTGTCCATCCAAGCCCGGTCACCCGTCACATACCAGCCCTTTTGAAACTTGCTGCGGTATAAATCGTCTTTATTCCAGTAGATTTTAAACATGGAAGGCCAGGGCGGTTTTAGGGCGAGATCGCCCTCGGTTTCGTGGGCGACTTCCCTGCCATTTTTATCAATCACTGCGGCCCTTATTCCCGGGAATGGTTTTCCCATGGAACCCAGTTTAATGGGCAATGTCGGGTAATTGGCTATCATGATAGCTCCGGTTTCAGTTTGCCACCAGGTATCGTGAATGGCCAGGCCGAAGGCCTTGAGTCCCCACACAATGGCTTCCGGGTTCAGGGGTTCTCCGACGCTGGTTATATGCCTGAGAGAACTTAAATCGTATTTTTTAGGGACATCATCCCCGGCTTTCATGAGCATGCGGATGGCTGTGGGCGCGGTGTACCAAGCCGTGACCCGGTATTGCTCAATCAAGTGGTACCATTTTTCAGCGTTAAAACTGCCCTCATAAACCAGCATGGAAATCCCGTTCGACCAAGGGCCGAACATTCCGTACGAAGTACCCGTAACCCATCCGGGATCCGCCGTACACCAATAAATATCGTTTTCCTGCAAATCCAATGCGTACTTGGCGGTTGCGTACTGACAAGAAATCGAGCCGTGAACGTGGGCCGCGCCTTTGGGCTTACCTGTGGTCCCCGAGGTGTAATGCATGATGGAAAAGTCACTTTTACTCGTGTGCGGCTTGAAATACGTTTCCGGCGACTTTCGCATCATATCTTCGTAACTGATCTCGTGAGAGCGCAATTCGAATGGGCGGTGCTTTTTATTCACGATAATCACTTTTTTAAGCGCAGGCAGTTTGGAACGAACTTCATCCAAACGGCCTACCAGCTCTGGAGACGTCACGACCACTTTGGCGCCGCTGTCATACAGGCGATCCCAAATCGCGTCCGGGCCAAAAGCGGAAAATAGCGGACCGACCACCGCGCCGTATTTGAGTCCTCCAAATAGTGAAATATAAAGCTCGGGAATACGATCCAAAAATACAAAAACCCTGTCGCCTTTTCTGACACCCTGAGATTTCAGCGCATTGGCGAACCGGTTGGTTTGGCGGTAAAGATCGTAAAAAGTGTAAACTTCCCTTCTGGCGTCAGTTCCTTCCCAAAAAAGAGCCGCCTTATTTTTCCGGCTGCTCGTGCAATGCCTGTCGATGCAAAAATGCGCAAGGTTATAAGGATCTTTTGCCGCGTTATACAATTCACGCTCAATTTGTGGCCATTTCAACTTGCTGTAAAGTAGCGGGTAATTGGTGAGGTTGGGCGTTGTTTTGAATTTTGTTACCGGCGGTTTTTTAATAACGCGCGTTGGCCGCATAGGTTTGCGATTTCTGCCTTGAAGATTTCATGCTAGTCACCGGTGTGATGCGTATTAACGAGCTGAGTACACAAATATCTTAATGAAGATATAACTATGAAAGGCGAGATATCTTCTCGCCAACTTATGACTTTGTCAATGCATTTGAGGTGTACCAAACCACGGCGGGACCAAAAAGAAATGACAGCATGTACGGCAACAGAACCAAAGCTAACCCCGTCGGGAAGAACCCGCTCCAGCTGGCAAACAGAATCATTAGCCCTATAACAGGCGAAGTCCAAAGCAAACGGTAAGTATCACTTAATGAGATAGTTGCGGTTTTAGCCTCCCCGGAAGCGCCCGTATTCCAGACAAATTCCCTGCCCGTGATTTGCTGACAAAGATTAGCGATCATCGCCCAGGAACGATAAATGAGGTCCAACGAATGGATGAGCGTGGATAGTATAGTTTCCTTAAATCCTTCTTTAATGATGATTTTAAGCTCAAGGGGGGCGATGCCGGGTCTGTCACGCCCTATTTGATAGGGTCTTGCCTTAAATCTTTCCAAATAAGGGACAATGAATTTGGGAATTAGAATACTGCCGGTTGCGATGGACAAAAATACAGTCCATAAGAGGCACGGGTGAGTGATGGTAGATGCCAGCCAGGCGATTACGGTCAAGACCAGCCATAGCGCGTAGATTAGCGGCCCTATGGCAACGCGAAGCAGCATCCACAAGTGCTCTTTTCTTCCCGGCGAAAAATCTTTAAAAAAATACTGCTCCACGGTTTCCATGTCGCCCCACAGCCACTGCGTGCCGCGGAGAAGCTCTGAGAGCTTATTGGAAAACGTTTTTTCCAGAATATACGCGTCTTCCACAAGAACGGAGGGCACATACAACGATTCCTGAAAATCATGACTCGCCGCTTTTCCGGGATGAAGGGCCTCTTTTTTAATCACTTCATCTGCATAGGCGGCCAGGCGTATGGCGCCTTTTCCATAAAAAGGAGAAAAACGGTAAAGCCGCCATTTGGCAACCGGATCAAATCCGTACATCTTTCTTGCCATTGTGTTCAAGCGGATAAACCGGGTTTCGTCCGGATTGGAAACCTCAATGCAGGGTTGAAAAATAGTGACATGGCTATTAGCGGGATGCAGCATTTTGGCGGCAATTTTCAAAGACTGCCCGGCCGGCCATTCATTGTCCGCATCCGCAATAAAAGCAATATCGATTTTGCCGCTATCAGATACAGTGATATCATGGCCGGCAAAAATTTTCTCTTTTGCAGTCCGGATGCCCAACGCTGTTAAATCCCCTAGAATTTCGCTCCAAACCGGTTTTTGGGGGTCGCGGGTGTCATTGACCCATTCTTTCCACTTATCGTCCGTGTAGTGACGGGGCCGCGTCCAGCCTTCGCGCAAAAGCATGACCAAATCCTGGAAGATACCGACTTTGTTGAAAAAATCACATTCCGGGTTGCGGTAAAAATAGAACACTGTGTCGGTCCCGAATTCTCTTTGCATTTCCAAAATGCGGCTCTGAGCGTGTTCACGGATACCCGCATCGGCTGTGTTGTCGACCAAAATAAACTTCATTGAATGTTGCGGCGTGAGATTTGCCGCCACATCTTCTCTCATATGCCGAAGAACGGTATCCATATCTGCCATAGATTTGGCGCAAATAGGCCGTATAAAAGCCATATGGACTTCTGATGAAAGATCACTTTTTCTCAACTTATCGGTGTCTTCCTGCAAAATCACGGG
>ASOC01000029.1 GCA_000405945.1 Candidatus Omnitrophus fodinae SCGC AAA011-A17 | reverse complement strand
GACAAGAATCATCCGGCTTATCGGTACATATTTGATATAGACCGAAACGGCATCATCAGCGCGCTTGATGTGCTGCTGCTTATTAATTACCTCAATAACCGCGCATCCGCGGTTGCTGAAGGGGAACCGGTTTCTGTCGCTGTCGTGGAACATCCGGTTGAAGGAAAAGTGGTTGCTATTCAGTTTTCATCCGGGCAGCGCGAGCTTTTTGACGCGCAAACGCTTCTATTCAAAAGAGTCGAAGCTGAAGGCGAATATCCAGCGGGGTGGGCATCCACGGACAATTCAAATTATGCGTATCAGATCACACGCGAACGCCTGCAGAGCGGGGCAACAGCCGAGATTCTTTCGCTCAAAGATGTCAGAACCGGAGGAGTACAGGTCATCTGGGAACGCCACACGATTCCCGGCAATTATCTCGCTGATGAAGTCAATGTGTCTCCCGACACGACGCCGGGAGGACCGGTTGTTGTCTATGGGGTGGGACAAGTTCCCGTGGGCGCTTCTACCATTAGGAATGAAGATGTGGTTCTGGCGCGCATTTCAAACCCCGCAGAATCGCTGACCATCACCTCTCGCGAGCTTACCATACTCGGCGAAAACTCCGGATTACGAAAAGCTTTCTTCACGACCACCGCGGCAGGCCATACGGTTGCGGTCGTAGACCTCGGTATCGAATTTCAGAGCGGCACGGTTATTCAGGATGAATACGCCGTCAATCTTACCGCGGGCGATTTCCAGGCCGGGACGCCGATTTCGACCATCGTAGCGGCCGGACCCAATTTACACGCTGAAAACAACAGCCTTGTCATTCAACCGGAGTATGTACTGGCCACTACTATGTTGACTGCCTATCTCTACGAGGATTTTGATCACGCTAAGATTCCTCCCGACACGATGCGCCTGCGACTGCTTTCGGAACTGCCTTTAGGCTACGACAGCACTCACCGCACGACTTTCTCACTCGAAGACGCTTATGTGACGCCAAGCGGCCGCGAAGTCGCCATAATCGGGGTAGATACCCCTGATACGGCCGGCACTTTCAACACGAGCTACTCGACGGACAGAACCTTCATCAAGGATCCGCGCACGGGTGACGTGCGGGAGCTACCGGGTGCGGCCACTGCCGTTATCTATGATAAAGCATTGGCCACTTTCACCCTGCCCTCCGGCCAAACGACCGTCAACCTTGACACATTTGAAGTTCAGCCGGCAGAGGGGATTCCCGCCGGATACGGCGACGGTTCAATCAGCGGCACAGGAGACAATTACCGGGTGAGAGTGACCGATCACATTTTCGGCCGGCAGGATGAGGTGGATCAGGTTCTTTTTCCGCCTCCCGCAGGCTGGCCTGTGCCGGGCGTGCGTGACACGCAGCTCAGTCCCGTTGTGACCAATGTGCAACCCCCCTACGGAACTCACTTTGCCGTGATACGAAACGGTGAAAGGACGGTTTTCATTGATTCACTCGCCAGGCAATTCCGCATCGGTCTGGAAGAGTCCGCGGATACGATACCGGATTTTATTTTCGTCAACGGTGTTCCCGTGCCTGTCACGGTGACGCCAACGACAACGAGCCCGATCGGCTGGCGGCAGTTTGAAGTGGCCGTCGACATCGATCATCTGCGCGGCGACGGTACGGATCAGGTGAAGGTGCTGGCGATTGATCACGCGACAAACAAATTGATCCGGGATGTTTATTATGTGAACGGCGATGCCTCCGCCTGGGTTGAAATAGCAGGAGACTCGCGGCATATTATCGCGGTGACGGCGGAAACAGGGCGGTCTCGCTCCATTGAAACAGGGCTTCCGGCCAATGCGTCTGTCCTGTCGGCGCGTTACGATGCGAGCGGGAAGAAATTTACCGTCCAAACGGCGAGTGCGACATCTGTGATCGACATCGAGACGGGAACGCACACGATTATCGCCACGGGCGGCAATTTTACCGATCTCCCGGAAAATTTGCGCGTGCACCGCATCGGGAGAACCAGAGTCGAGTATCAGGCGGCCGAGCAAAACATTTCTGTCGCCTACGATGCGCGAAGACTCCAGGCGGGTGCCCGGATTCTTTTCCCCACGCGGCTGAATCTCGAGGGGCAGGATCTGGTGCTGAGCGTGGATTCGAGCACGAAGAATCTGAAGTCGATCACGGTCATTGTTTATGGTCCTCACGGAAGAAGGCTGATCAAGACCCTTCCGGTCTATAAGGGTTTGAATGAAGTCAGAATCAAACAGAGTGATCTTCAGCGGGCAAGGGTGGACCAGAGCAATATTTCGCGGCTTGAGTTACGGATAGCGAGGCAGCGCGGTCTCGAGGGACGCCTTGACATCGCCACCGGAGTTCCTGCATCGCAGCCTTTTACGGAGGCTGCTCTCATCAAGAAGATCAAGGCTGAAATACTGCCTGCGGAAAATTACGAATTTGAATCCGTCGAGGGACTACCGACCGGTCGCGACAATCTGGTGGCCGCGGTTGCGAAGCTCCGGAGCGGCACGAACCTGAAGGCGCATGTTCTCGTCTATTCAACCGACGGGCATGAACTTTTGCATGCCCTGATCGGGGATGCGAACAAGCCTTTTCCGCGCGTGTTTACGAGCGAATTCCTGAAGCTTACCATTGACGACACGGCGAGGATGGCGGTCATCGAGGATGGCGATATCTACACTTCGGGAGAAGGCGCCACTGCGACAGGGGGAGCTGTGTTTGTGTACCGGCTGGGACAGGGGAATGAGCCCGCGGCGAGCCGGAGGATCCCGCGCGGCGGCGTGAAGGTCATGGATGAGGTGGGGCCGCGGCTTCGGCTTGAGATTTATCCGAATTTTGACCGCACGGCAGGCGGGACAAGGCTGGTGGTGGAAGCGCCGGATGCGGGAGGAATTTCGATTGTGGAAGAAAAGCGTCCTTTTGTGCCGGCCGATGTTTTGGCCACCTTCCCGTCGACCTTGTCGAATGACCAATTCAAGGTCACCGAAAGGCTTTTCAGCGGCGTGGAACGTGGGACCTTGTATGACGTGTACAATGCCGCAGGCGAATTTATCGCGAGCCTCGTCAAGAATTCGACGCATATTTACGGATATTCGTCGGCGGAGTCAATCAATCGTCCGGCGGTTGATGCACAGGGAAAGTATCTCATCATCGGTCAGACAAGCCGGTACCAGCGCAGCGGTCCGCCGAGTCTGAGCCAGCAGATTTTAGTGTATGATGCCGCGCCTTCTGATACGACAACGAAACGTCCGTTAAGAACCATTACGCTACGGTCGCCCGAGGTGGAAAAGGCCTCGGAAGTGCTGTTTGATCCGCTGAGCAATATGATCCGTGTGACGTTCCCTTCCGGTGATGTG
Source organism: Candidatus Omnitrophus fodinae SCGC AAA011-A17 (assembly GCA_000405945.1). GTDB lineage: Bacteria > Omnitrophota > Omnitrophia > Omnitrophales > Omnitrophaceae > Omnitrophus > Omnitrophus fodinae. The sequence goes on along the minus strand of ASOC01000029.1, from coordinate 19,436 downwards.
GAACTTTACGATCCCACGACGGGGAATGCCGCATCCAGCCTGGGCACTGGTCAGGGTGACCGGTTGACTCAGATTGCCACGGAGCTGGCACAGATCGAGACAGAGCTTCGGAGATCTCGTGAGGATGAAGGTTATTATGCACCGAGGGCCCACACGTCTCAGCCCGGACTTATGATGACGGGTGTTAATCCGTTTTCCGACCGCGAGCAAGCGCAGGTTCTGCTGGACGATGCTCAAGCACGTATTCGTGCTCTAACACGGAAGAAAGAGGCCCTTGAGAAAGAACGACGCGACCTTTTGCAATCTGCCGGGGAAGCTCTCGAAGGTTCCAGTCTGGGCGTCGAGTCTGAAATTTATGCGGAAGCTTTAAATTATTCCAAAGTACATGACCGGGCTTTGCCGGAGTCTATTCTCGAGGTGGCCCATGACGTGACGCTGGATATCTATTATCTTGAGGGCGCCACGGCCGTGGTGGCGAATTATTACCGCGAACGGCTTGACTTGATTGAAAACCCTGAGGCTTCGCTGGTTGAAAGCGAGGCGATGCGCGCAGTCAATCAGGGCCTTCTCAAGACGCAAGATGTGCTGACGCATTTGGAAATCACGCCGCCTGCCACGCGCAAGCCTGTGATTCTTTTTGTGAATGAGATTTTCGGCAACGAGGATAAGAAATTGTCGCCGGAACAAGTCGCGGCCATGGCCGGAAAAATTGCCGAAGGCTTGAATCAAGGCGATTTGTTTGTCGGGGTTGTGGACCAGGAGCAGAATCGGTTAATGGCCAAGCTTTTTGAAGCCGCGGGCAAAGGGCAATTCCGCGCTAAAGCGATGCCGCAGGCGCTGTTGTCTGATTCGGCCGTGGAATCCATGACCGCCAAGATGGATGCCGCGCCTGTCACCTTGAGCAGTTTGACGGATGCCGGAGACGCGGGCCTGAAAGCTGACAATATGACCCGAATCCGGTTCAACAAAAAAGCCATGAAAGATGCCGGCATGAGTCTGGATTGGGCGGTTGGCTTGCTGGAACAAATCGCGGATAATCCTGAGGCGCTTCGGAAATTGGGATTGCGCCCGGATAGCGAAGGCTTTTGGGAAGCCGGATCCGGATTCGTGGCTTTGATTGAGAAAGTTTACGCTGAAATGCAGGCCCAGGGCAAACTCGCCGTGGCCGCCTAAACGAGAGGCCCACTCGGCCTCCGACGTGCAAGCAGCCCCGCTGATTGCGGCAGCGAAGCAGCCCTTGCGCAGCAAGGGCTGGCGCGTGGCAGCCTAATTTGACAATCTATACGCTTTCCGTATAGATTGTCGGCATGTCGCTCAAGAGGGTTATCACCCCAATTGGTTCGCTCCTCATTATGCGGCTTCGATTATCCCATCGCTTTATGGAACCTAAAGCCCGGACTGTTTTCAGCCGTGCGTTTTGGGTGGATGGAAAGCGGGCTTTATCTCAGTTTCAAGTGAAAGGAATGAACCAAATGCTAAAGCCTAAAGATGAACAATCCTCAGTAATCCGTGTGCTTCGAATCTGGACAACGTCAAAAGCCGGGTCAATGACCTTCGCCGCCGATGACTTTTCAGCCGACGATAACGAGATGGCATTCTTTAGGCAGGTTCTGGTCGAGACGGCGTAAAACATCGCCGCGCAGCAAATTGGTTAAAGCGCTGCGTTTGGTGGTGCCTATCATCACGGTAGAAACGTCAAGCTCGCGCGCCGCGTCCGCGATTAATTTCCCCGGGTCAGCCCCAATGCGCCAGATTGGAATCCCAGTAAGTCCCTTAGCCTCCATGTCCTTCATCGCGCGATTCAAAAGATCCAGAGACTGGGCGGACGGCTCTATTTCCGTGGGCAATTCACGCGACGGCGGGGTTTCCTCCACATAAGCGAGATAAATCGAATTTTCTCCCCGAGCCTTTGACCTCAGGGCGGCTTCTTCCAACAGGGGTAAATTCAAGGCTTTGATGGCCACCATGGAAGAGCTCCGGTAAAGAGGTGCGATTTCCTTGGCCTCGGAAACGGTGAGCACATTCATGGCCAACAGCTCTTCGGGGATAGGCACCGGCACGATGCGTTTCGCGAAATACCGGAGCGTCATTCCCGTGCCGAGTACAATCGCGGCAAAAAGAAGCGCCTGGTGTTTTTGCACGGCAATGGTGATTTCAATCAAAAGCAGGATAATGGCTGAAAACATCAGCAAGACTCTTTCGCGTTTTTTAAGCGAAATTTGGAAATTAGTGGCGCAAACCCCGATATTGAGCGTGATGGCGCCCACCACGCCGATGGCGTATAGCGCGGCCAAATGCATGACTTCATGCTCAAAAACCAACACCAGGGCGGGTACAATCGTGGCCAGGATAAGTGCCAGATAAGGCATGCCGAATCGGTTCAATCGGGCAAAGACTTCGGGCAATTCCTTGTCTTTGGCCATAAGAAATTGAATACTAACAAAAGATCCTATGGCCGTATTGGCTGCGGATAGCAGAAGAAATCCAAACACAACGGAAATCAGATGCCCGTACCAGGGGCCGATGTAATAGTTGCCCAAAACGCGGAGCATGTCTTCGGTGTGATCCGTGAGATTGGGAATGGCGTTCATGGCTATTCCCAGAAGAAAAGTCAGGAGGCATACTTCAAATAAAACCGGCCAAATGGCGCGTTTGGAGGTTTTTTCAACGGGGGAAACCATGATACCCGTCATATTGGCAATGGCCTCAACCCCCGAAAGCGCCAGAACGATTCCGACAAAATGATTCCAATTACTGAATAGATTTCCTTTGGGCATTGTTAGCTGAACATGGGGCAGGTGAGGCAGAGTAAACAGAAACAGAACAGCGGCCACTGCGGAAGCGCAAAGGCCGATGACCACGGCCAGACTTCCGCCTTTGGTGGGACCTATCCAGTTAATGGCGCCAATGGTTATAATCGCAGCGATGGCCCATAGTTCCGGATGAGGAAAGTTGAAATAATGGAAAGCTTCCACACTGCTAATGGAGGCTGTGATGACGTAATCAGCGATCAATAAAAAAGCCCCGATGACGGCCAGATTTTTGGATCTATGCCGTACCGAGGAATACACGCCTCCGCCATCCGGATAGAGGCGGCAGATGATAATGTAACAGACGCCAATCAGAGCTGTGAGTCCTGACATGATTCCCAAAAACAGCCAGGATGCGTGGCCTGCCAGCGCGAAGGCTATGCCCAGAACATAGGCCTTGCTGGTTCCCCAGTCGCCGTAAAGCATGGCTCCGGCCTGGTACCATTTAAGTTCGCGCGGTCTTTCTACTTTCTTTAAAGTTAGCATGGGTCAAGAAATAGGATAAAATATCGATACATAATCACAGGCGACCTCCGGATCGGACGGGAATGTCAAAATTCCCGCCGAAGCCGTCCCAACACAAAGGTGTTGGGGCATAGTCGCCGCACTTAGTTTTACTGTCTGAGTTTCCCAATATGAACTACCCCTCCCTTGGTGGGAGGGAAAAGAGAAGTCAGACAGTAAAATTAGTACTGGCGGAACAGCCGCCTGTAAATAATAGATGGACAATGATATACAAAAAACCTAAAAAGGCTAGAAGATAATTATTTTAATCCAATGCCGGATATAGACCCAGTCTCAAATCAGGTGATTCGGATTTTATTGTTGGAAAGCGATGCCCGGGATGAAGCCCTTTTCAAGGGGCTGTTGTCGAGAAGCCAGGGGACGTCTGTTTTTGAGGTGGAAACCGCGGACAGGGCGGGTGTTGCCGTGGACAAGCTTTCAAAGGAGCCTTTTGACGTGGTTCTCATGGATTTGGAATTGGCTGACGCCAAGGGATTGGAATCATTTTTGAGGATTAACAACACCTATCCCGCCTTGCCGGTGATTGTGCTGGCCGGGCCTCATGAAGAAGGCCTGGCTTTTGAAGCCGTAAGCCGGGGGGCTCAGGATTATGTGGTCAAGGGGGAGACTTCCGAAAGAGCGCTTGGCCGGGTTATCCGGTATGCCATTGAAAGGGCCCGGCTTTTAAACGCACTGCGCAGCTTGTCGCTGATCGATCAGTTGACCGGTCTTTACAACCGGCGAGGGTTCATGACTTTGGCCGACCAGCAGGTGAAACTGGCCATCCGAACCAAAAGAAATTTGATGCTGGTGTTGGCGGATGTGGACGGTCTGAAGGCGGTCAATGACGGATTCGGGCATCGCGAGGGTGACTTGGCTTTAATAAAAACCGCGGAAATTCTCAAAAAAACCTTCCGCAAATCGGATGTGATCGCTCGAATCGGCGGGGATGAGTTTGCGCTTTTGGCCATTGAGGCGAATAAGGACAGTCAAGAACTTCTCCGTGCGCGCATACGGCAAAATCTCGAAGAATGCAACCACGCGGAAAAATTACGCTATACGCTTTCCATGAGTATTGGTATAACCTTCTTTGAAGGCGTAAGCCCCGTGACTTTGACGGAATTATTGGGGCTCGCGGATCAATCCCTGTATGCCGACAAGAGAGCGAAGAAGGGTTTGAGACATGCATAGTTCAAAAATTCATATTCTTGTCATCGAAGACGAGCCCGCTTATGCGAATCTTCTTAAAGCGAGGCTGGCGGCCGAAAAAAAAGTTGTTTTTTCCCCTGTTTTCGCGGACACTTTAGAAAAAGCGCTGGAGCGGCTCAAACAGGAAACTTTTGATCTTGTTTTGCTGGATCTTTTTTTGCCCGACAGCTCAGGGCTGGACTCTTTTGAGGCAGTCCGCAAACAAGCCCCGCATCTTCCGGTGGTGATTTTGACCGCATCGGCAGATGAGGAGGTCGGGTTGCAGGCTGTCCGTATGGGCGCGCAGGATTATTTGGTGAAGGGGGAGGTGGAACCCCGCATATTTTTCCGGGTGATTCAGTATTCCCTGGAAAGAAAGCACATGGAGCAGACGCTGAGGGGAAGCGAGGAAAGAACCCGCGTTATTATTGAAACCGCCAATGACGCTTTTATCGCCATTGACAAAAAAGGCGTTATTGTCGAATGGAACAGCAAGGCCGAGCTGATGTTCGGCTGGCCGCGCCAAGATGTGATCGGAAAAACGGTGGCTGATACCATCATACCCCCGCAGCATCGTCAGGAGCACCGGGAAGGCCTCAAGCGGTTTCTCGCCGACGGAGAGGGGCCTATTCTGAACCGGCGCGTGGAAGTAACCGCCCTGCGCCGGGATGGCCATGAATTTCCCGTAGAACTCGCGGTGTGGCCCGTGTATTCGGACGGGGAATGCCGTTTCAACGCTTTTATCCATGATATCTCGGGTACCCGCAAGCTTCAGCAGATGAAAGATGAATTTGTCAGCGCGATTTCGCATGAATTGCGGACCCCCATGACCATTATCCGGGAAGGCGTGCTGCAAGTGCTGGAGGGCCTGCACGGCGAAACCACGGAGAGCCAAAAGAAGTTTTTGACCATGACCTTGGGCGGGGTGGACAGGCTTAAGCACATCATTGACCGGCTGCTGGATATTTCCAAGCTTGAATCGGGGCTGGTGCTTCTTGATAAAGAACTCAGCGATATTGTTCAGATCGCCCGGGAAGTGAATGCCGCCTTTTTGCCCAGAGCGCAGGCCAAAGGACTTGAAATCAGGGAAATCTTTCCGTTGGATTCATTACGCATTTATGTGGACAAGAATAAAATGATACAGGTTTTCACCAATTTAATGGACAATGCGCTTAAATTCACGGATAAGGGGCATATCGAGGTCAGCATTCTGGACGGCCCCCAGTCGGTGGAGTGCCGGGTAAGGGACACGGGCCAGGGCATTTCCAAGGAAGATTTAGGCCGGGTGTTCAGCAAATTCGAACAATTTGACCGGCCAATGGGGCCGGGCGAAAAGGGAACCGGCTTGGGGCTGGCCATAGCCAAAGGACTGGTGGAGTCGCACCGCGGCAAAATCAAGGTGGAAAGCCGCTTGGGCGAAGGCACGCAATTTATTTTTTTTATGCCCAAACATTCGGTGACCGAAATTTTTAAAGAGTATCTTTCACGCGGCATCAGGGCTGCTTTGAAGGAAAAAGCGTGTTTGTCCGTGCTGCTTTTTGAGGTTCAGGATTATGAGGCCCTGTTGACGAAGGTGCCGCCCGCCAAAATGGATCACTTGCTTAAGGAACTCGGGAAGCGGCTGAAAGAAGGGGTGCGCCAGCGGGTGGACACGGCGCTTGAAGGCGGGCACCGTTTTTACGCGGGCCTTCCTTCGACGCCTCGGGATACGACGGAATTTGTTTCTAAAAGGATACAGCAGGTTTTTGACGAAACTATTAAAAAGGAAGGCCTGTCGGATGAGGTGCGCGTCCGTTCAAAAGTTGTAAGTTTTCCAGAAGACGGGCATACCGCGGAAGAGCTTATGTTTCTTCTGCACGGCGCTTAGTGCCGGATTAAGGGGGTTTTATGGCGCATAAAATTCTGGTGGTGGATGATGAGCCGCATATCGTCATGATGCTGGAAGCGAGGCTTCAGAAAAATGGCTTTGAAGTCGTTACGGCAACTTCGGGTTCTGAAGCCATGGCCAAAGTGAAACAAGTCCGCCCTGATTTGATTGTGCTGGACGTGATGATGCCCGTCATGAGCGGTTTTGAAGTGTGCCGCATGCTGAAGGAAAATCCGGCTTACCAGGCCATCCCTGTTATTTTACTCACGGCCAAGTCCACGGAAAGGGACCAAACCCTGGGAATCAGTGTCGGGGCGGACGCTTATGTGACAAAGCCGTATTCGCCGGAGGAATTGCTAGGGCAAATAAGGGAACTTTTAGCCTGAATTTCTCATCAAGAGAAAAATTGATGAGAAAACTGGGTTAGAGGAATAAAGAGAGAAAAGGCGATGGGAATAAAAATTTTGATTGTGGATGATGAGCCTAATATCGTGAGCGTGGTTTCGGCACGTCTCCGAGGAAACGGTTATGAAGTGTTTGAGGCGCAGGACGGGCTTTCGGGCCTTGAGTTGGCCAAAAAGGAAAAACCCGACCTCATCATCCTGGATCTGATGCTGCCCAAATTGGATGGTTACAAAGTTTGTCATCTTCTCAAAAAGGACAACCGTTACGCCGGCATTCCGATTATTCTTTTCACGGCCAAGGCCCAGGAAGAGGACAAACGACTGGGCGAAGAGGCGGGCGCGGACGCTTATGTCATGAAGCCGTATGATTCCAAGGTGCTTTTGGCGCAAATAGAGGAACTTCTGGAAAACAAAAGCGCTGGCGACGGGCAGGCGTGAAACACAAACGGTCTTTGGGTGAAACCCTGGTGGAGGAAGGCATTATCACGCGGTCGCAGCTTGCGCAGGCCCAGGAAGAGGAAAAAAGATCCGGCCAGCATTTGCGCAAAGTCGTGGTCCGCATGGGATTGATTGAAGAAAATGATTTGGTGGAACTGCTTTCCAACAAGCTCAATGTGCCGCGCATTGAGCTTGAAAATTATTTGATTGACCCCAAAATCGTCGAACTTATCCCCGAGGCCCTGGCCCGGAAATATGATTTGATGCCTGTCTTTAAAATCGGTAACCGTCTGACCTGCGCCATGGTCGACCCCTGGAATGTTTTCGCCCTTGATGAGCTCAGGATGAAAACCAATTTTGTGATTGAACCTGCCGTGGCCACGGAGGCGGAAATACGGCGCGCTCTGGATGAGCATTACGGCGTGCGCGGCTCCATGGAAGAGGTGATACGTTCCATTGATGAGGAAAAGCCCGGGCTTAAAGACTTGAAGGAAGATGATCTCAAGGAGCTTGAGGGCATCGTGAAAGAACCGGTGGTCATCAAACTGGTCAATCTCATGATCTTTGAGGCGGTCCGTGAAGGCGCGAGCGATATTCATATCGAACCGGAAGAGAAGCGTCTGAAAATGCGCTTCCGCGTGGACGGCATGCTCCGGGAAGTTCCCTCACCCCCCAAACATTTGCAGTCCGCGCTTATTTCGCGCATTAAAATTCTTGCGGATTTGGATATCGCGGAACGCCGCATCCCGCAGGACGGAAGATTCAATATCCGTATGGAAGGCAAGGAAATCGACGTGCGCGTCTCCTGTCTTCCCACGCTTTACGGCGAAAACGTGGTGCTGCGTCTCTTGGATGTTTCGGGCGCCCTGCTCTCTTTGACGCATCTCGGTTTTACCAAAGATGTTTTTGACCGTTATCAACAGCTTATTCAGGAGCCTTACGGGATTATTCTCGTTTCCGGCCCCACGGGAAGCGGCAAAACCACCACGCTTTACTCCTCTCTGGATAAAATCAACACGGTTGAAAAGAATATCATCACCATCGAAGACCCCATTGAATACCGGCTGACCGGCGTGCGTCAAACCCAGGTGAATGTCAAAGTGAATTTTACTTTTGCCAACGGACTGCGTTCCATATTAAGGCAGGACCCCAACGTGATCATGGTGGGAGAAATTCGCGACAAGGACACGGCGGAAATCGCCATTCAGGCCGCGCTTACCGGCCATTTGGTTTTTTCCACGCTTCATACCAATGACGCGGCCGGCGCCATCACCCGGTTGATAGACATGGGCATTGAGCCGTTCCTGGTGGCTTCCTCCATTCTCGGCGTGCTGGCCCAGCGGCTTCTCCGGACCATTTGCAAGGAATGCAAGGAGGAATACAAACCCTCGGCCGAGTCTCTGAAATTTTTCGGAACGGAGATGCCGGTCGCGGACATGCGGTTTTTCAAAGGCAAAGGATGCCCGAAATGTATGGAAACAGGCTATAAGGGAAGGATAGGGATTTTTGAATTGATGATTCCGGATGAGAAAATCCGCGATTTGACCATGAAAAAAGGAACGCGCGGGGAAATCAAAAAACACGCGCACTGGCTGGGCATGAAAACGCTGAGAGAGGAAGGAGTGCGCAAGATTCAGGAGGGTTTGACCACGGTGGAAGAAGTCCTGCGCGTGAGCCGAGAGGAGTCGTAAGATGCCGGTTTACAGTTACAAGGCCAGGGATTCGGCGGGGAAACTCATTCGGGGAAGCATGCAGGCCGAATCCAAAGAGGACTTAGCGGACAAACTCCGCAAAATGGGTTATATGGCCTCCATGGTCGAGGAAGCCCTGCCTTCGGTTCGTGTTGAGGCCGTGACCCGTTTTTTTAACCGCATTGACACCGAAGACATGATCATGTTCACGGTTCAGCTTTCCAACATGATTAACGCGGGCGTGAGTATTTTAGCCAGCGTCAGCACGCTCGCCCGCCAGACGGAAAACAAATATCTGAAAGAGACACTTCTCAGTGTGGCCCGGAATGTCGAAGCCGGAGAAAGTTTTTCCGAAGCGCTCGTCAAATACCCGCATGTTTTTTCCAGGCTTTTTGTGAGCATGGTCAAAGCGGGCGAGGCGAGCGGCAAACTCGACCGCATCCTGACCCGGCTAGCCGTGTTCACAGAACAGCAGGCCGACTTGAAACAGAAAATTCAAGCCGCGCTTTTTTACCCCATTATCCTTCTTTTCTCTGGTACGGCCGTGACACTTTTTATTGTCACCTTTGTGGTGCCCAAATTTGCCGACCTGTTCACGAAAGCCGGCATAAACCTTCCTCTGCCCACCCTGATTTTATTTCACGCAGGGATGGCCATTAAGCAGTTTTGGTATGTCCTGCCTGTTTCCACAGCCGCGGCGTGGATGGCGGTCAAGACTTATTCCAAGACCGGGAGGGGGCGGTTGCATTGCGACCGCGCCAAGCTGAATGTTCCGGTTTACGGCGCACTTTACAGAAAAGTATCTGTGTCCCGTTTTGCCCGCACGCTGGGAATGCTTTTGGCGGGAGGGGTCCCCATCCTCACTTCGCTTGATATTATCCGCGAAGTCATGTCCAATGAAGTGCTGGCCCGGGTGATTGACAATGTGCGGAACGCGGTGGAAAGGGGCGAAAAGATTTCCGAGTCCTTGAAAATCAGCCAGGAATTTCCCCCGGACACTATCCAAATGATTTCCGTGGGTGAGGAAACTGGCAATTTAGATGAAATGCTGACCAAGATTTCTGATTTTTATGATTTGGCCGTGGGTTACGCGGTGAAGAAGCTCATTTCCCTGATTGAGCCGCTTTTCTTATGCGTTTTAGGCGGCATTGTGGGGCTTATCATGGCCTCCATGCTTTTGCCTATTTTTGACATGATGAAAATTCTAGGGGGAGCCAGACACAACTAGAGTTTCCTTGTAAATGAAAGGGAATTTCAGTATAGTAAAGCTTCCTATATTAATGCCGTATATATCTTACGCAAAAGTTGCTAACTAAGGAGGCGCTTATGAACAGGGACATGCGGGAAAAAGGTTTTACTTTAATCGAACTTTTAATTGTCATTGCCGTGATTGCTATTTTGGTCGGAATTGCCCTGCCCAGGTTCAAAGGCATTCAGGATGAAGGCAATATTTCCAAGTCCAAGGGAGAATTGAGGACCCTTCAGACGGCTGTGGAAAGCTACTATATTCATAACGCCAATGTGTATCCTGCGGCTATTGCGAATTTGACAGCCGCGGCCACCAAACCGGCCATTGTGACAACAATTCCGGATGATCCTTTTGCTGCCGCAGCCACGGATTATACCTATGTTGTCGGCGGGACAAACAGCAAATTTTATATTATCTATTCCGTGGGGCCTGACGGAAACGGAAGCGCGGTCATTAGCGCTACCAACACGGTTACGGAAACCAACGGCACAACCTGCATTTACGTTTCCAATATGAGTGTCGACACGGCGCCGTAATAAGGGCGTTTCTTTTATTTTGTTTGCTTTGTTTGCTTTGTTTGCTTTGTTAGCTCAGCAGTTGCAGTTGCGTGTGTGTCGATAAGCTTGCTTCTATGCGCAGACGCCACAAAGGTTTTGCCCTCCTAGAACTGCTTCTCACCATTCTCCTTTTAACTTCCGGTCTCGTGGCTATCTTTGAGGCCATGTCACTCGGGCTTTTCGCTGCGGGCGATAATGAGAACAGCCTGGTAGCCCTGCATCTGGCCGAGGAAAAAATGGAGGAAATCAAGACCAAATCCTACAGCAATGTCACGGCTGAAGCCAAAGCCCTGGTTTCCGGATTCCCGATTTTTCAGCGGGATGTGGCTGTCACCACGCCTCAAACCAACCTCAAACAGGTCACGGTAACGGTTTACTGGAACACCAAAGCCGATGAACTCAATATCTCTCTGGTGACGTATGTTGCGGCCTGAACGCCGGTTGTTCGGGCGGCGGGTGGCCGCTTGGTCATCCGGCGCCGTGCGATCGGCACGGCGAGGGGCTAACCAGCCCCCGAAGTGCAAGCCGCCCCGCGCGGTTGGCGCGGGGCAGCCTGAATGGTCGCCGAGCGGGCGCTTTGTCCAGCCGCCCCGCGCGATCGGCGTGGCGGCCATACACGGTATTACGCTTATCGAGCTTCTCATCACCATGGTGCTTATGTCCGCGCTGGTGGTCGTGATTTGGGGTGTCTTTAACACCGGGTTTATGACCACGGTGACCGAAAGTCTGCGCTCGAGTATCAAAGGTGATTCGGGCCGCGGTTTTATCCGGATGGGAACGGAACTTAGGCCGGCGCTTTCTGTTACTTCCGCCCAGCAAACCAGCATTACTTTTACCGCGGACACGGACAATGACGGCGCGGCTGAGACCATCCAATACACGTGGAATGGGACTTCTGGCCAGCCGTTAAATCGTGTTTCAGGAGGCACTTATCCTTTGGTGAATTCAATCAGTGTACTCTCGTTTTCTTATTACGACAGCAATCACAATCTGCTTTCTTTTCCGGTCACGGCGTCGCAGGTCAAGGGCGTGGGCGCAGATATCACGGTGGCCAATCAAGATGAAAGTTTCCGGTTAAGGTCAGAATACCGGTTGAGGAATTTATGAAAAATTTTGGGAATGGTCACCGCGCCAACCGCGCGGTGCTGAATGACCGGGCGGCGAGCGGCCGCTTGGAAAATCTGCACCGCGCCGGTCGCGCGGTGCCGGATGACTTGGCGGCGAGCGGCCGCTTGGACAGCCGGGGATATATTCTGGTCGTGACTTTTTTGTTTTTGGTGATTCTCACCATCATGGTGGGAACGCTTTCTTTCATGGCCGTGCATGAAACCCGCGATATGGGCGCGCAAATTGAAGACACGCAAATGCTTTATTTGTCTGAGGCGGGGGTGGAGCGAGCCATGCGGGAAATTAAAGATGATTACACCACTTCGACGCAAACCGGCGAGGCCGAAATCCGAGGCGAGGACACTTCGGATTCCTCCAGCGTCGGAAACGATAATAGGATACGTTACGAGGAAGATGGTAACGCCACGATCAATAATAATAGTGATGAAGCCCGCCTTCAGACTTTTGACGCAAATTACACCAACACCCGGATTGTCACGGTGCTTCTCGGCGTGAGGGCTTCCCGGGCAAGCGGCGGAACCGGGGCTACGATCGAGGTCTCCTACACCACCAATGGAGCTTTTCCCGAGGCGGGCAATACCGTGCTTACCCAGGCTCTTACCACCACGCTCACCAATTACGAAGTCAATATCACGGCTGACCGGGTCTGGACCTGGGACACGATTATGAGCTCCAATTTAATCCTGCGCGCAAGACGCACGGCTGGAAACCGGAATATTAATCTGGATTATCTTTATCTGAAAGTGACTTACGGGATAGATACTAACACCGAGCCATGGTTCACGGGCAGCTATCAGGCTTATCCCCTTAGTTTGGGAAAGGGCACTATTCAGTCCGTGAGTATAATTGCCGAACAAGGAAAGGTGCATTTGAATACCGCTTCCCAGGCGTTTTTAAGGTATTTGATGCAGGAATATGGCATAGCCAGCGGTACGGCCGACGATGTGGCTTCCAATATCGTGGATTACCGGGACAGCAACCCATTTGACAGCGTGGAGGAGCTTCAGCAGGTGACCGGCATGACGAACGCTATTTATACGGCCATTAAGGATGATGTGACCGTCTATTCCTATATTAACACTTATGCGCAGGGGCCTGAAGAAGCGCGGGCGCCGGTTAATATCAATACGGCTTCTCGCCAGGTGCTGGAAGCGATTTTTGATCCGCTCACATTTAACAATTCAAGTGACATCACGGATTTAGCGGATGCCATTATCGCACAGAGAAATACGGCGCCTTTTACCTGCTTTTATTCTTCAAATTCGGCCGTGACCACGGATTTTTATGATTTTGTCCGGGCGCAGAGTTATTTGAGCAACTCGGAAGATGACCGCGTGCTGGGCAATGCGGACGCTTCTCTTCTTGTTCCGCGCCAGGGAGGCTCGGATGAGGACGCCGAGACCACAGAATTTTCATATGATAGCGGCGCTTTCAAGGTAGAATCATTGTCAGACATAGCCGGCCGGCGGTTTCGCATCAAGACGATTTTGGGGCATACGGGCAATAAAACGTTCACCAATTTCGACGGAGACACCAGCTCAATCGGTTACCGGCAGGAGAATTACGAATAAAATCAAAGGTAACACCGCAAGGGCTCCTTGCGGTGTTAATTCGCACGGGCAACTTTACGCTCCTTGCAGTCGCGTAAGTTGTGTGCTCATTTAAAGGAGGGAAATTTATGATATTTCAGGGACTCGGAGTTGTATTCGTGGTATTCGGATTGCTGTTCCTTATTAATCCGGACACAATAGTCCGGCTTGACCAATGGGGCCGCAAGGTTCTGTTCAACGGTGAGGACATGACCAAGAACAACAAAAAAGCGGGTTTGTTTCTTTTACTGGCGGGAGGATTGATGTTCCTTTTCGCTCATTGGGTGCAGCAGTGGAATCTTTCGGAATTCTTCAAAAAACTGCTCTAGTCGGCCTGGATTTTGGCACCTCTTCTCTGAAACTGGTTCATCTGGTTAAAAGAGAGGGAGGTCTTGCCCTGGCCAAAGCCGACCTTAAGGAATATTCGCGTCCTGAAGATGCTGTCTCCAGGGAAGCCGAATCCCTTTCTTTTCTTAAGGAATTATTAAGCGGCATCGATATCCGGAAAACCCAATTCGCGGTTTGCGTCAACAGCGACCGCACTTCCATGAGATTGGTGACCGTGCCGCTCATGCCGCCGGAGGAACTCAGGGAAGCTATACGGCTGGAATCCAAGAATTATTTCCCCTTTCCCGTGGATGAGGCTGTGGTTGAATATGAAGTATTAGGAGAAACGTTTGAGGATGGGATTAAAAAGCTTCGCGTGATTGTGGCCACCTCCTCGAAAGAAACCGTGGATGCAGTGATTGCCCGGCTTAAAAAAGCGGGAATCAAGCCCGCGGCTTTACTGCCGGTTCCCTATGCCCTTTATAAGCTTTTTCAGTTGTCTACAAAATCCATGGAGGAAAAAACGCAGTGTGTGGTGGATATCGGATATTCCTGTACGGAATGTCTTCTCATGAAGGGCAATAATCTGATGTTTTCCAGAAAAATTCCGGTGGCAGGCAAAGATTTTACCAAAGCCCTTACGGGAGTGCTGGCTACGGAACAGGGGAAAACTCAACTCAACTTGGATGAAGCTGAGAGAATTAAACGGGAGGTGGGGATCCCTCACGAGGGCGAATCTAAAGTCATCGGCAATAAAACATCCACCATGCAGGTATTATCCATGTTGAGATCGCCGCTTGAGCAATTGGCCGGCGAAATTGACCGTTCCTTCGGCTATTATCGGGAGGAAAACACCAGTGATGATATTCAGAATTTGGTTTTGAGCGGCCGAGGCGCATCTCTGAAGGGGCTTCCCCGTTTTCTTACCCAGGAATTGGGCGTTTCGGTTCAGATTAATCATCCTCTTCAGGATCTCAAAATAGACGCGCGCATTTTAAGCACGGAAGAGGGGCTGCATTTTTTTGCCCCGGCCATCGGTGCCGCAGTGCTGGCCGGCGGTATGGGGCGGGGTATTAATCTTTTGCCCCTGGAAATCAAGGAAGAAACCAGACAGACCATGAAGCGTGCGGCTGTTAAATCCTCGGTGGCAATCGCCGTTCTCACGCTTGTTTTTATTTATGCCGGCTTGCAGCTTCAGTTTTCAAATTACAAGAAGAGGATTGATGTGTCCCGGCTTGAGCTTTCCAGCCTGCGGTTTGACTTGGCAAAGGCCGAAGAAAAAAGCACGGCCATGCGGCTGCTCGCGGGCGAACCTTATTGGGAGGATGTTTCCATGGATTTAAGCAATATCGTGGGCGGGCCTATCACGCTCACCGGATGGAAGAAGGAAGGGAGTAAGATGACGATACGCGGCATGATCACCGCGCAGGAAAAAGAGGGGTTTTTGTCCTTTTTTATTTCCAATCTTGAACAGGCCGTCTTTAACGGCGTCAAATTGGTCACGGCCAGAGAAACGCCGGATAAATCAGCCACGGAATTTGAACTGGAATGCTGGGTGGACTGATATGGAGATGACCAAGAACAGGACAATAGCGGTAAGTGCGGTGGTAGCCGCCTTGGCGCTGGCCGCTCTTCACCTTTTTATTTATCAGCCGCTGCTTAAAAAAATTCAGGACAAAGCCGTTGAATGCCGTTTGCTTGAGCCTCAGGTGGAACAGGCGAGAAGGAACGTGGCTATTCTCGCCATCAAGGGGCGCGAAAAGAGTTTTATTGAGCCGGACGAAATCGCTTCGGCTATTGAGGAGTTGACCCAGCGCGGCCGCGCAAAAGGCGTGACTTTTCTCTCGATCACGCCGCGGCAGATTGAGAAAACAAGCGAAAATTATCAGATGCTTCCGATTGATATGGAAACCGAATCTTCTTACCAGGCTATGGGGAATTTCCTGGGGGGACTGGACGCTTTGGAGAAATGCCTGGTGACGGTCCGCAATTTTGATATGGTCCCCCTCAGTGATAAAACCGACAAGATTCGAACCAGACTGACCATGAACATGCATCTCCGGGATTGATTTATGGCCAATAAAAAAATAACGTTTCTTATCGTATTGGCGTTGGTGGCCCTGATAAGCCTGACTTACGGCATCCTGACACCTTCCAAGGCGAGGCAGCGGGCCGCGCAGGCAGCGCAAAAGGAAAAGACTGCCGCGGTTCAGCCGGATAATGAATCTGTTAAAGTTTTGACTGCGGAAGAACGTTATCCAAAGAGAGGGAGTTATAGCGAGTGGGGCAAGAGCCCCTTTATGAAGCCCGAGGCGGCGCAGGAGAAAGCCCCTCTTTCAGACCTGGTTTTGGGAGGCATTGTCTGGGACGCCTTTAGCCCCAAGGCCGTTATCAATGACACAATTGTGGTGGTCGGGGATGAAATTGAAGGCAGAAAAGTGGTCGCCATCAACCCCGAAAGCGTGATTTTGACTGATGGCGCCAAAGAAACCAGGCTGGGGCTGGAAACTTTAGAAACAAAAAAGAAATAGCCCGCGAGGAGAAGATTCCATGAGTGAGTCTTTGCAAATCAACGTGCTTTTGATTGAAGACAGGCCCGAATACGCCAGACTGCTGCGCGATATTTTGGCCGAAGAGAGCCATCTTTTATTCCATATTGAATGCGCGGCCAAACTCGAGACCGGGCTGAAACGTTTGTCCCGCGGCCGCACTGACTTGGTGCTTCTGGATTTGTCCCTGCCCGACAGTGACGGGATAGAGACCTTCAACCGGGTGCAGAATCAAGTGCCGTCGCTTCCCATCGTCGTATTCACCGGTTTGAACGATGAGGGACTGGCCATTGAAACTCTCCGAAAAGGCGCGCAGGATTATGTGGTCAAGGGAGATTTGGATGGAAAAATTTTGTCCCGGACTCTCCGCTACGCCATGGAAAGGCACCGCATGCAGCAGGCCATTCGCAACCTTTCGCTGATTGACGATTTGACGGGGCTGTACAACCGGCGTGGATTTTGGACCATAGCGGAACAGCATTGGCACCTAGCCCGGCGCAATCGTCGCGACCTTACCGTGATTATGGCGGACGTGGACAATCTGAAAGGCATCAATGACGCTTTCGGCCATTTGGCCGGAGACCAGGCGATCAAAGACATCGCAGATATTCTCAAAAGCTCTTTTCGAAAATCAGACATCATCGCCCGGATAGGAGGCGATGAATTCGCCGTCATGGCCGTGGAAGCCGCCCGCGGCAATGTGCAAATTCTTATCAGGCGACTGGAAGAAAATCTTGCGAAATGGAATCAACCCTCAAGCCGCATCTACCGCCTTTCCTTGAGCAATGGGAGCACGAATTTTGACGCTGAAAGCGGTGTTACCATGGAGGAAATGATGGCCCGGGCGGATGAATCGCTGTACGCGCACAAGCGGTCAAAACATCATCAGTCGGACGTGGCCTAGCCACAGCGGAGGGTGCCCCGGGCTTGCCCGGGGGAGCTGGAGCAGTACCTGCCCAGGGTTCTATGCCCCGGGCAGGTGGCGGCGAAGCGGAGCGAAGCCGTCCTTGACTCGCTTGGCCCGATTCGTTTAAGCCCACAGAAAGTAGGACTTAATTTCATGGAAGTCATCCAGCAGTTCTTTGCCCATCTCTACCGTTTTGACGAATTGATTCGGTGGGGAGGATACGCGGTCCTTTTTATCATTGTGTTTGCCGAAACCGGGCTTTTGGCCGGATTTTTCCTTCCCGGAGATTCACTGCTGGTGACGGCCGGACTGGTTGCCGGAGTGGACCAGCATCTCAATATTTACTATCTTAACCTGCTGCTTTACCTCGCGGCCATCGGCGGAGACTCAACCGGGTATTGGATAGGCTATCATCTGGGGCCAAGGATTTTTAACCGCGAGAACTCTTTCTTTTTTCACAAAGATCATTTGACGCGAACGAAAAAGTTTTATGAAAAATACGGGAATAAAACCATTGTGATCGCCCGTTTTGTGCCCATTGTCCGCACCTTCGCGCCCACCGTGGCAGGAGTGGGGAGAATGCCTTACAGGCAGTTTTTGACTTACAATGTCGTGGGCGGCATTGCCTGGGTTGCCAGCATGACTTTCGGCGGCTATTTTCTGGGCCGTTCCATTCCCAATATTGAAAAGCAGATTCACTGGGTTATCGGCATTGTGATTCTTGTTTCTTTCCTCCCGATTTTGAAAGAATGGCTTGCTTCCCGCAAAAAGCAGAGCTAGCACGGGGCTGCCTGTTCAAGCCGCGGCAGGCGGCACGAAACGCAGTCCCGTGCGGCTGGCACGGGATCGCCTGTCCAAGCCGCGGCCGGCGGCACGAAATGCTGTCCCGTGCGGCTGGCACGGGATTTAATCAGGACATGATTGATGGCAGAAATCCAAAAACATATTTTGGTAGTCGACGATGATCAGCCCATTGTCGCTTTGATTTCGGCCCATTTATACGCCGAGGGTTATGACGTTGATATGGCGTTCAGCGGGGAAGGAGCATTGGGTAAAGTTAAAAACAAAAAGCCGGATATCGTGCTTTTGGATTTGCGCCTGCCGGGCATTGATGGCATAGAAACCCTGAACCGAATCAAGGCCGTGGACGGCAAAATTTTAGCAGTGATGGTCACCGGTGTTTATGATGCCGAGGAATGCAAACGCGCTTTTGACGCCGGCGCTTCGGATTACGTGACCAAACCCATTGATTTTCAGTATTTAAAAAATACCATTTATAATTTCCTCGCCTAAGTCTAATGAATTTTCTTCTGGTGGACGGCTACAATGTGATTCACGCGATTCCCCAACTGCGTCATTTACTTGACCGTAGCCTGGCCGAAGCCCGCGCCGCGCTCGAGCGTTCCTTGGGCCGTCTTGCGTCGGCGAAAAAAGGGAATGTGGATATTCACATTTTCTTTGATTCCAAAGAGGATATGGGTTTTTTTGACGCGGAGCCCGGCGTCGCGGGCGTGAGCGTCCACTTTCCATATTCCGGCGAAACGGCGGACGAGGCCATTCTTGATTTTTTGCGTAAAGTAGAGAACAGAGCCTCGGCAACCGTGGTAACCGATGATTACCGCCTGGCGCGCTACGCCGGTGACGAAGGTGCTCAGGCTATTTCCACGGCTGACCTTGCCCGTCGCCTCTCAAAAGTTTCCTGAAAAGCTATTTTTTCGGAAGCGTCAAACTCTCATTACATCCTGCCTGTTACTTCCGCTCAACGAGCCGCTTAAAAGCATTTAAATATTTAAGAGCTTGTTCTACGTTTAGCCCGCTCAACCGCCACATCGACCCAATCCCCAAGATTGCTATAACCATCATCATTGATCCAGTCGTAGGTTTTAATTCCCGTGTACTTGTTTACGAATGGATTGTTTCCCATTGTGTCGGTATTGCCGTACCGATCCTCGATATTGTGAATGTATAGCGGTTCCTAATCAAAAGTTGTCATGCAGGTGAAGATCTGACCGATAAAGGATAGTATGAAAAAGATACTACCGGACAGGAGGCATGGAACCGAAGCGGATCTCCAAGAAATGATGGCTGAGGAAAAGAATGCGAAATATCGGAATCGTCTTTTGGGGATACGGATGTTGATGCTTGGGTATTCTTGCAAGGAAGTAGAAACGATTTGTGATGTCAGTCGGACTTGTCTGCAGAAATGGGTCAAAAAGTGGAATGCCGCT
>ASOC01000028.1 GCA_000405945.1 Candidatus Omnitrophus fodinae SCGC AAA011-A17 | reverse complement strand
GAGCGGCTGACCGGCCGCCGATGTCCGAGCCGTCCCGCGCGGCTGGCGCGGGATACCCTGCATCCGTTTTTGTTCGCAGCAGGAAAATGGCGTGCTTTGATATTTCGTCTGCCGCGCTGATTTCCTCCGGTTGCGTGACGCTGCGCGTGATTTGTGAGAAATCGGCATATTTGACTTTGAGGGTAACAGTCCGTCCCCTCCGGCCTTCTTCGACCAACCGTTCAGCCACAATTTCTGCAATTTCGCGCAAGTGTTCCTCCATGGCTTTGAGGTCTAGGAGGTCCTTCTCAAAAGTCGTTTCATTGCCTATTTGCTGCGGCGCGGCATAGACGATGACGGGACTGTCATCTAGACCTCGCGCCATGTCATAAAGATCCAGCCCGAATTTTCCGAAATGGCTTGTCAATTCTTCCCGCAGTCTTGCGACCAAATCCCCGCAGGTTTCAATCCCGAGACGATGAAGCTTTTCTCCGGTAACGGGCCCTACGCCTGGAATTTTTCTTACCGGGAGAGGCTCAAGAAATGTCGCGATGTCTTCAGGATAAACAACGACCAGCCCATCCGGTTTTTTCATGTCGGAAGCGATTTTGGCCAGGAATTTGTTCGGAGCCACTCCCGCGGAGGCCGTTAGTTTGGTCAGAGCGCAGATATTTTGTTTAATCAGGAGGGCCAGTTCGGCGGGATCGTTGATACGGAGTTTGTTCTGGGTCACGTCCAGATAAGCCTCATCCAGGGCTACGGTTTGAACCGTGGCCGTGTAATTGCCGAAAATCCGGCGAATGATGCGGGAAACATTTTCATACTTTTGGAAATCGGGCCGGAGAAAAACAGCCTGAGGGCAAAGCCGTTTGGCCTGGCTCGCGGGCATGGCGGAATGAATTCCGAATTTACGGGCCTCATAAGAGGCCGTGCTCACCACGCCGCGGCCCTCGGGGCTGCCGCCCACGATGACGGGTTTGCCTTTAAGTTCGGGACGGTCCCGCTGTTCAACGGCCGCGTAGAAAGCGTCCATGTCCACATGAATGATTTTCCGGGGTGCTTTCCAGGCCTGTTCGTTCGAGCGGGAGCGTTTCATGGTTAGGTGCGGAGCTGTTTTTCCGCGTCCACCACGCCGCGGTTGATAAGAGAAAATGAACGTCCGGCCTTCTCTTTAAGAACGGCCGAAGTGAAAGGGGTTTCCCGCAGTTGTCTCAACAGCTGCAGCACCATGCGAAAGTGACGCACCAATTCGCCTTCATCCGCTTTGGTCATCTGGACAATGCGGTCAAACCCGGCCCCCTGGCACCAGGCTTCCACCGCGTGCGCCAGATGAAAATGCGGCCATTTGGTGTAGGGGTAGATTTTATATTTTGATTCCTTGCGGTGGATGTAATGAAAAGTGGACTCGCAGGCGCGCATGATTTGATGCAGGTGTTTTTTTAGGTGAGGAACCGGATCTCCCTTGCGCGGCTCATGCACGAGGGAGGAAAGAATGACCGCTAATTCGATTTCATTGAGGAACCGGTCTTCTTTCCGGATTTTAGACAAAATCACGCGCCCGGCTATCGGCGCAAGCAACTTTGCCTTCAGGCCGAACTCTTTCTTAATGTCATTAAGAACCCGTTCGATTCTGGCCACCAGCTGCGGATTGTCTTTGAACCAAATCCGCGCCGCCCAAAGAGAGCCCGCATATTTAAACGGCAATTCGTGCGCTTCATAAGCATAGCGGGCGCGAATCCTCGGATCGGGATGATTCTTATAATTGATCCAGCCTTCCAAAGTGGTCCGGGCTATTCTGAGAACACTGGGGCCATTCACTTCATAATCGCGGTCAAACGCTTTAAGGATATATTCTGTTTCTTCCCCGTTTTTGATGTGAGGATGTTTGTAATTAAACTTGAGTTGCCCGTGGATATCCGCTTCATCAATCTCTTTTTGAGAATCCAGCAAGCTTCCGTTCGCCGCATGTTCGGCGTAAAGCGGCGTCCCCGGAATAGGCGTGTAAAGCATGAATTGGTGAAAATCCGAATCATGACTCACCGCGTATTCAATGACTTCGTTGATATTTTCAGGGGTGTGATTCTCAAGCCCGATAATGCTGGAGCCGAGCACGCGAATCCCGTGGGAATGAAGGTGGCGCACCAGGTCAAAAGTATTAATCCCCGATAATTTCTCGTATTGACTCTCCTTGCCCTCTAGCCCCATCCAAATCCAGGAAATCCCCAGTCCCACCAATTGTTCAATGGTGTAGGATTGAATCACCCTTGCGGAGCTAAAAACGTACAAAGACCACGACTTGCCTTGCTTTTCCATCAATTCCAGAACGCGCAGGGCCCGTTTCCGGTAAAGCAGGAAATTTTCATCCATAACAAAAAAAGAACGGACTTCCATCTGTTTCTCAAGCCCGCACATGACGTTGAACAATTCATCGCCGGTCTCATAGAAATTGACGCTTCTGCCTTTTCCGCCAAACATGGCTGAGGTCGCGCAAAAATTACATCCCATGGGACAACCCACTGAAGGAATCAAGGTAGCGGCCACTTCAAGCTTTTTCCGTCTGACATTAAGCCCCATGGTTCTGGTGAGAATTCCGGAAAGGATAAGAGGATGGTGTATAGGCCGATTCGTGTCTTCACCGAGAAAATGGCGGAACCAATGCACTCCGTCGCCGGGAGCGACATAATCCGCATCCACGCGGTTACGGATAGCCGTCATGTTGGAAATATGGCCGCCCACAACAATGATGGCATTGGGCAAATATTCCCTGATCAAGCGGCACATTTCCTGCACCTTGCCGATATTCGGCATAATCGCACTGATTCCGACAATGTCGTATTGAACTTCGCGTATTTCCTGAATAAATCTGTCCCCTGTTGGAAAATCCAATAAGGAGCAAGGGGCGGTGATATTGGTCTGAATCAGCATCAACCCCCAGGAGCGGTGAAACATGCGAAGCGAAAAAGCGCCCTGCCCGCGAGTGACCTGATTATGATAAAGCTCCATCGGATTGATCTTACGGCTGCCGAACTTATCGTCCTGCGCGTAAGGCCCGAACACACTGGTGAGTAATATTCTGGAATGGGTTCCGGGAATATGCGTTGATTTTACCCTTTTAGTCAGATTTTCGGGCTTGTTTTCAGCCATAATTTGCATAACACCTGTTCCTAGAATGCCTTCACTGATTACACTCTTCACGGCCCTGTCAAACGGAAGCAAAAAGAAAAGTCAGGTATTTTAACGTTTTTTCAGTATTTTGTCGCTCTTTTTTCCAAATAATGCGACGACTTGTGCTGCAAGAACTACAACACTACTCTACAGAACAAGTTGCGGCTATGCCTGTGAGAAAAATAAGGGGGTTTAAGAAAAAATGGTTGGAAGTGAAAATTTTTTACGCTCTCGTTTTTACAACTCCGACAATTTCAAGATGATATGCGAAGGGCTCTTTATTTACAAGCGTTTCCGTTTATTGCTTCGATAGAGTTTGAAGTTACCTTGAAAATCAAGCGGTTGATTGTTTGGCTCAACAATTATCGCGGCCTTGCCGTACGCAGAATCGGGATATTAAGATCTATAGCTCATAAAACCAAGTCTAATCTTTAAAAATGCCGGATTTGTCCGGGCGACCATCCCCATTGGTGTCTTTTCTCCATGAATCCATCACGCCATCCCCGTCCTCATCGGTCTGCCAGTAATCCGGCTTGCCGTTACCATTGGTATCCCGGTCAGTTCGATCCGCTTTGCCGTCAAAATTTGAATCGGAATTCCATTCATCCGGTTTTCCGTCTCCATCCAAATCTATGTTCCAACTGTCCGATTTGCCGTCACCGTTAGCATCATAATCCCATTGATCGGCCTTGCCATTATGGTCACGGTCGGTTTTCCATTCATCGGCTTTTCCATCCTCATCCTTATCCTGCAGCCATTGATCCGGTTTTCCGTCCCCATCGGTGTCCGTGCACCACCTGTCATCCTTTCCGTTACCATTTTCATCAACGCGCCAGTGATCCATTTTGCCGTCTCCGTTGGCATCCGATTCCCATTCATCCGCCTTACCATCTTTGTTGTTATCGACCGCCGTTCCGTCAGGTTTGCCATCAGCATTCGTATCCACTTCCCAGCGGTCAGGGTTTCCGTCTTTGTCCGTGTCTATGTTTGACCGATTGTATTTCCCGTCGCCGTCCGTATCGTAATCCCATCGATCCGGCTTTCCGTCATTGTCGGTATCCGCAGCCCATCCGTCTATTTTACCGTCCTGATTGGAGTCAATTGGTGTCACCCCATGAGGAAGAGGACCCAAAACTCCGGGATAGCCGGTACCGGTCAGCGGACCGTTTTTTGAACCGGCTTGAGGCCCGCTCATAATTGGGGTTGGGTTTGTCGTGACAACTTTCGGGATGTCAAAATTTCCGGCGGCGCCAGCGCCGGCACTGCCCGTCATCCCAAAACCCTCGTGACCAGACAACGCCCTATCCACTGAAATAACATCGAAGTCTGTTTTTATCCCATCCATGGGCGCACTCACACCGCCTTGCCCCTGATCCGCGCCTCCTGAAAAAGTACCGGTATCCGTGGAGTTGGGAGACGGCACGGGACATATTGCCTGCCCCGGTTCCACCGTCGTTTCGTTATCGGAAAAAGCGGCTCGGCCCGAAAAAATAAACAACAACCAGAGAACCAGATAAAAAATTCGCGCCACACTCACCACCTTTCAGATAAAAAATTCACTTGCCCATATACGTCCAACGCCCCTCGCTGGCACCCTGCCTGAGCTGTTCGTCAATGGCCTTCGCCTCTTCAGCTGTCGTACTGGGACTTCTCATTTTTTTAAGAAGATCGCTTTTTTCCTTTTCGTTCTTTTTAAGTTCAGCAGTGCTGGCCGCCTTTGCTTCTTTATCCGCTTTGTCCTTTTCCTCTGCGAGCCTCTTCCTTTCCGCTTCTGCTTCATCTTCCGCCTGCTGCTTGTCCAGTTTGTCCTTGACTTCCTCATACTTCTGACCAAGGACATCCCCCTGCGCGTAAGTCATCCCTCCAGGGTAAACAAGCTGTCCCCCGGGAGTTCGGATCCCCACTCTGCCCGTCTTGCTATCCGTCACTTCCTCATAGCGCGGCTTGGGAGGCTCTGCTTTCTTTTTCCAGCCCTTGGTTTTTGGATCCCACTCAAAACCATGCTCTTCATACCACTTGATCTGAACCTCCGTAGATCCGGCGGGTGTGGCAGGCGGTACATTAACTTGACCGGCATCACCAGCTCCACCGCCAGCCGGATTTTCCGCTTTGCCCCCTTTGCCCGGGAACACCGGTTGCCTGGGAGCAGGCACCGGATTGTTGAGATCAAAAAAAAAGCCTCCCGCAGGATTGACCGCAACGCCGCTTTGCGTCTGCCTCGTGTCAACACCAATGGGTGAGGGCAGACCCTCCGATGGCACAGTTGTTTCTGAGGAACCGGCTGAAACGGGAACCTTGCAGTTGGGATCTTCTGAATTGACGGTTTCTTGCTCCGTTGAGAATCCTATCCCGCAAAAAGAAATGACGGCAAACATCAAAACAAACTGAAAAACAAGTCTCCAAAAACTTGACAGTCTCATAAGAGCTCCTTTCTCAAAGGAATCACCTTCCGGAAACTTCATGATGATTTTTTTCGCCGATTATTTGCTCCCCAAATTTTCCAAAAGCCGCTATGCGTTGACCCAACCTATTTGCATTGCTAATACCTGCCTATGCTGGCGCTTCAAAAACACCTGCATTCCCTCGCAATACTGTATGGCAACAATCCCCTATTCTGCAATGGAAAATCTTAAAATCCGGCGAATCTCTTCCGGCTCAAAGCTTTGTTAAATGGGTGGTGAAAATATTCGAATCCTCACGTATCTATTCAACAGTTATCATGAATTTTCGAAAGAGTGTGAAAAAGTACTGGGGAGTGGAGGATTCGAACCTCCGAAGACCGAAGCCAACAGATTTACAGTCTGTCCCCTTTGGCCGCTTGGGTAACTCCCCGTATTGGAAAATTCTATGCTGCGGAAATATCCGCCAGGATATCGCCCCGCCACTTCAGGCGAAGCCGCGTCCTGTTTTTACTCAAATGTTTTTGCAGCGCGTACGACACAATCAACGGAAGCGACACGGTGGGCTCCACAAAGGCCATGGCGCTTGACGCCTTTTTATTGACCTTGCCCCATGAAGTGGCCTCCTTGAGGGTGCTGCCGCTCAATCCTCCCCAATGAGGAGAATCGGTCGTAACCTGAAAGCAATACTTATGGCCTCCCGTGTCGCGCCCAAAAATATAGCTCATCACCACGGAATCATTAATATAATTCTTTGGCACTCCGCCCGCCACATAAATCGCTGCCGTAGCCTTTGACTTGACCACCAGCTGCGTGAGCTCATAATTGTCCCGGATTGAATCAATGGACAAATGCGGCTGGCCTTTCACCTTTTTCCGGTGATAATGCTCGGTAAGCCCGATGCCGATACTCGAATCATTGAGCGCCGGTGAAAACACCGGCACCCCGTGCTTGACCGCTGTCTTGAGGATAGAATTCGAATCTTCAAGCGTTCCGGCAATCAGCCTTAAAAATTCACGGCTCGAGTAATTGCCGGGCTCCAGTGTGTCCGCGAATTTTCCTATCCAGCAGTCGGTCTCCCAAAATTTCTCCTCGTCCACGTAGGTATCGTAAATGCGGTCAATCAAAAGGTCCCGGAGCTTCCCGTCATCCGCATCAGGATCGCCGACAAAATGCTGGTAGCCCCTGGCCTGATAAATATCCTGATAAAGGATGGCACCTGTGGAAACCACCGCGTCCACAAGATTGCGCTCAATCATGTCGCGAATAACCTTTCGCAAGCCGCCGGCAATCAGAGGGCCGGCAAGACCCAGCAAAATGGTGGGCCGGGCCGGATCGGTTAGCATCTGTTCAAAAACCTGGGCGCAGCGGCCGATATTCCTGGCCTGAATCGACATGCCGGCAAATGCTTCAACGAGATCGGCTACGCTTGAGGTCTTGGCAAGGTCAAGCTGCTTAACGGTTTTATTAAGAAGGGATTTTTTGACCTTCTTTTTTCCCGCATCCTTGAGCGTCAGGCTGAAATTCAAATCCGTCATGTCAAATCCTCACAACCGAGCTGGCGAAGGCCGAAAGCCCTTGCTTTCGGCACTCCGCACCAACCTCGATGGGTTGGTGCTTCGGGACTCTGACGCCAGCCCAAAATGACCCCTACCAATTAAGCTGGCGAAGGGACTTGAACCCCCGACCGGCGGTTTACAAAACCGCTGCTCTACCAACTGAGCTACGCCAGCGAATATTCAAATTAAACTGCTAGTTACTGTTTGCTCTATCCCCTTCGCACCATTTGGAACGCTTCGGGGACAAATTTTATGTTTATTTTTAATAAAACCGGAACATGGTATCAAATAATGAATCGCGATTCAACACTTGGCCAGCAAATACAGGGCGGCGTAAACCTTGGGATCCACCAGCAGGCCCTGCGTCTCTTTCGCCCGCAGCCAATCATTAATTTTTTCCAGCGGAACTTCATGGACCGTGATGGATTCCGTGTCATCGCCTCCGCCCGGACCCGTTTTACGTAACTTTTCCGCGCGAAAAAGCGTCATCACATCGGAAACCGTGGCGGCGGAAAGCGGACCGCGGATAAGAAATGTCATTTTGCCGGCTTCATAGCCCGTCTCTTCCAGAAGTTCGCGTTTTGCCGCATCCGCAAGCGACTCGTCCGGATGGGTCTCTAAATCATTGGCAAGCCCGGCCGGAAGCTCGATCACGTTCCGGCCCACCGGCACGCGGTATTGCTCAACCAAAAGCAGTTGATTGTCGTCATTCACCGCAAGCACGGCCACAATTTCGCATTCCTTGAGTTTTTCTATAAACTCCCAGTCATCCTCCACCACCAGCCGTTTGTATTTGCCCTGACCAAGTATTTTGCGCTTTGCCGATTTTTCTTTCATCAATTTCTCCCGCCTGATATTTTTCGAAATGCCACGGGTAAATAATCCAGAACATCCGTGGGCGCCAAAGACTCTTCTCCAAATTTTTTCACCGCGAGATCAGCGGCGTAGCCATGAATAAAAACCGCGCATTGCGCTGCCACAAAAGGTTCCAACCCCCGTCCCAAAAAAGCCGCGATAATACCGGTTAAAACATCCCCGCTGCCTCCCGTGGCAAGCCCCGGATTTCCCGTCTTATTCACATAAACAGCTTGTCCCGACGCCGCCACCACTGTGTGATGGCCTTTTAATACGACAACTATCCCGTTTTTTTCGGCTTTATCCATCGCAAACTTTTTCCTTCCCGAGTCATCCGCAGGAACAGGCTCCTTGAATAATCGTCTCGCCTCGCCCGGATGGGGGGTTACCACGGTTTTAGAGCCAAGCTTCTTTAGAATTGACGCAGCCCCGTTTAAAGCATTTAATCCGTCCGCGTCAATAACCTTGGGTCCGCGCCAGGATAAAACTACACGGCGCACGAAATGTTGGGTTTCGGGATTCATGCCTAATCCCGGGCCAATGGCTAAGACATCCTGCGTCTTAAGAAAAGACAAAATGCCGGATTCCGCTTTGCTCCCCAGAGCCCCGTCTTTAACGCCCGGGCATCGACGCACCATGACCTCTGTAAGCTTATACGCCATAATGGGATACAAGGCTTCCGAAACCCCCAATGTGATCAATCCAGCGCCCGCCCTTAGCGCACCCATGCTCGTCAAATAAGGCGCTCCGGGAAAATCAGGGGACCCGGCAATTATAAATATTTTTCCAAAATCGCCTTTATGGCTGGCGGCTTTTCTGGGAGGGAAAAAGCGTCGAAAATCTTTGGGATTCACTGCGTTTCGGTTAAGGCGTGTTTTTCAATCAATTGCTTCATTTCCTTAACGGCCTTGCTAAGTCCAATCATCACAGCTCTGGAAATAATGGCATGGCCGATATTCAGCTCTTCGATATGAGGGATTTTCACCACATGTTCCACATTGGTGTAATTCAACCCATGGCCCGCGTTAACACCGATTTTTCTTTGATGCGCTTCCTGGGCCGCGTTGTGAAGACGGATCAATTCCTTTTTCCACAGGGCCGCGTCATCCGCGGCAAAGGCATGGGCAAAAGCGCCTGTATGAAATTCCACAAAATCCGCGCCCACCTCCTGGGCTGCCTCAATGCAGGCCGCCTCCGGTTCAATGAAAAGACTCACCGACACGCCTTTGCCCTTGAATGGGACTATCATCTGGCGGATTCTCTCCTTGTCACGAATCACATCCAGCCCGCCCTCGGTCGTTCTTTCTTCGCGTTTTTCGGGCACTAGGCAAATCTTGTCCGGGCTCACGTTCAAAGCAAAGGCCACAATGCCGGGATTCAAAGACATTTCAAGGTTCAAAGGGATTTTGATTTTCTTTTTGATGGCCAAAACGTCCGCATCCTGAATATGTCTCCGGTCTTCGCGCAAATGCACTGTGATTCCGTCCGCGCCCGCTTTTCGGGCCGCAACCGCCGCCTGAAGGGGATCAGGTTCCGACCCTCCGCGCGCCTGCCGTAGGGTCGCCACATGATCAATATTCACGCCGAGTTTCATCATCGTCACTCCACTTTAACTTTGACTACGGGGGTATCGTGGTTTAGCCGCACCTCATCGGGAAGCTTGAACTGCAAGGGAAGGTCATGCTCTCCTTTTTCCAAAGCCGAAACATCCACAAAAGCCAGGATATCCTGGGGTTTTAAGTTGTCCAAAACGCCTTTGGGCCCGTTAACGGCAAAACTCACCTGCTCCGGTTGCACGGAAACACCAAAAGCCATTTTTGAATCCTTCAGCACTTTCACGGGGATATCATGAAAAACAATCACGCTGTATTCCCGGCGTATGGGAACAAACACGTCCACCGTTAAATTCCGGGTAATGGAGCGCAAATCGGGGTCAAGTTTAAGGGCAACCTTGCGCCGGAACGAACGCATCCTTCCCACCACGTCCAGCGTTTCAGTCAGAATAGCGTCCAGCTTTCCAAGCTTGGCCTTCGGCCCCTCAATCAAAGCCGCGTTGGGGTTGAGTTCGATTTTTTTGTCGTCGATCAAAAAGCCATGCGCGGGTTCGCCCTCCAGGGAAACCCTGATCGGCAGTTTCTGGACAATCAATTCGTCCAAAGTCACGGTGACCGATTCCGGATATATATTCAGGATACGGATATTCCCGGGCGGCAGAATAATGTCCCTTTCTTCCAGGGCGAAATTATATTCCCCCGCCTTGTCCACACCCTTGATTTGGTGATAGGCCTGCACCAAATCCTGGGAAATCACGGACAGGATATTCCTGGGAACCGAAAGGCGAAGCCCGACATTTTCAATCGAACTGCTCAAAACTGTCATCCTGCCACCGGAAGGAGGATCCACCTTGAGGGGAACGGACAAAGTCACTTCAATGCTCTGCTCGCCCACCGCGTAAAACCAGAGGATCACGGCTATCACCAGAGAAATAATCGGAAGAGCCAGGGCCGTGAGACGCCGCTTTAAATTGGGTTTCATGAATCTGATTTTTCCGACTTTGACAAATTGAATTTAAAACCGCGGAGCAAATTATACGCCACGCCTTTGGGTTCCTCGGGCACAAACAAACTGCGTAGCACGCGCCGGAGCGCTTCGCCGTCCAGATTCTGCGTGAGTTTTCCGTAAACCGAAACTGAAATCGACCCGGTCTCTTCGGATAGCACAATCACCACCGCGTCGGTTTCTTCGGTAAGGCCGATCGCCGCGCGGTGACGGGTACCCATGGTTTTCGCGATTTGCGGATTCTGGGTCAAGGGAAGCAAGGATCCGCAGGAAGCTATACGGCTTCCCTGGATAATCGTAGCCCCGTCATGAAGCGGCGTGGTTTTGGTAAAAATTGTGCGGATTAACTCCTCGGAGATGGCGGCATCAATGGGAACGCCGGTTTCAATATAATTTTTAAGTCCCACTTCTCTTTCAATGGCAATCAGAGCGCCTATCCGGGCCCTGGACATGGCCTCACAGGCGTTAATCACCTCGTCAAAGAGTCCTCCTTTTTGAAGAAACCCGCGCCACAAAGTAGTCTGGCCGATACGCGCCAGGGCCCGTCTGAGTTCCGGTTGAAAAAGAATCAGAAAAGCTATCATACCGAACGCGAAAAGTTTGGTAAAAACCCAGCTTATGGTATCTAGGCCGAGAAATTTGGCCATTTGAAAAACAAGGGCGAAAATTAGCAGTCCGGCCAAAAGCTGAACCGCGCGCGTGCCTTGAATAAGGCGGAGCATGGAATAGACCACGGCCCAAATAATGAGGATTTCCAGCCCAGGCCGCCAAAATGCGGTTAAAGAATGAGGTATCATGGTTTTTTAAAAAAGTTAAACACTAAAGTGAGAACAAGACTCAAAAGAACACAAGTCACTACGGGGAAATAAAAAGAAAAATTTCCCTTCTGGATAAAAATATCGCCCGGAAGCTTCCCTATGCCCAGGCCGATCGCCAGGGCCAGCTTGCTCACGCCGCGGATTGCAGTCTGTCCGAGCTGGCCCGGTATCCGGCTTATCAAATAAAGCAAAGCCCCTGCCCCGGCAAGGATCAAGCCCGCGCCGATTAAAAACCGCGAGAGCGTGTCTAACGGGGCCGAGTTCATGGTATCTACCGCTTAAGAAGACCAGAGGTCCGACTGATTTTTCGCGGGCGGTTGAGCGCCCAAATGTTCATAGGCCAGCCGCGTGAGAACTCTGCCGGAAGAAGTCCTTTTCAAGAACCCTTTTTGAATCAGGTAGGGTTCATAGATTTCTTCGATGGTCTCGGCTTCCTCGCCCACGGCCACGGAAATGGTGTTAATCCCCACGGGACCGCCTTCAAATTCATGCATAATCATTCCGAGGATTTTTTTGTCCATCTGGTCCAAGCCGGCCATGTCCACTTCCAGCATGTGAAGGGCCTTGTCCGCCACTTCCCTTGTGATGCGCCCGTCAGCTTTGACTTCGGCAAAATCGCGCACTCTCTTGAGCAGCCGGTTGGCCACGCGCGGCGTTCCCCTTGAACGCGAGGCGATTTCAGAAGCGCCTTGCTCTTCGATTTGAATATTTAAAATCTGTGCCGATCTTTTCACGATTTTGGCGAGTTCCGCGTCCGTGTAATAATTAAGTCTCTCCACAATGCCAAAACGCGACCGGAGCGGCGCGGTCAAAAGCCCGCTGCGGGTGGTCGCTCCGATAAGCGTGAATTTGGGAATATTGATTTTCACCGAGCGCGCGCTGGGGCCTTTGTCGATCATAATGTCGAGATAATAATCTTCCATGGCGGGATAAAGGTATTCTTCCACAATATGCGGAAGGCGGTGGATTTCATCGATAAAAAGGATGTCCCCTGCCTCCAGATTAGTCAACTGGCCGGCCAAATCACCCGGCCGCTCAAGCACGGGTCCGGAAGTGGTTTTGATATTGGCTTCCATTTCCTTGGCAATGATATGGGCCAGCGTGGTTTTTCCCAATCCCGGCGGGCCGAAAAATAAAATATGGTCCACAGGCTCTTTGCGTTTTTTTGCGGCCTGAATAAAGATGGAAAGGTTTTCTCTTAGTTTTTCCTGACCGACAAAATCCTGGAGTTTGGAGGGGCGGAGAGAAAGGTCTATCTCCAAATCATCGTCATTCAGATGACCGGAAATAAGCCGTTCTTCATCCATAACGGGCTTTCTACCGCGTGCTTTCAGAATCCGTTTGCGAAATTCCTGAAGCGCCGCTGGGGCTGGTTAATTTAGATTTGAATTTCCCTAAAAGGCCCGCGGCCTGGCCCAAAGTGTCCTTGACCACGGCCTGGGTTTTTTCTGTTGCCTGCTTAAGGTCACCAGTGCTCACAGCGCGGGTTGTATCGGTCAAAATTCCTTTTGCCGTGCCAACCGTGTCCTTGACCACGCCTTCGGTGCTCTTGAGCAATTCATCCGTTGTCTGGAAAAGCAAATCAGCGCCCGCGCCCATGGTTTTGGTCAAATCCTGGGTGAGTTTGCCGGGGTTTATGTCGAGCAAATTGCCGAAAGTGGTGCCGTAAAGAATTTTCAGAATCAAAATATTCACAATGGCGTTGGGGTCGGTGATATTTTCATAAACTTGCTTCTCAACATGCAGGTCCACGGTGGCGTTCTTCGGGATTTTCCCGGTCAACCCGGCCGAATGGTCTTCAAAACTCACCTTGCGGAGAGTTAACTCAAGCCTGTCCACTTTGAAAGACAGGGCTGGCGCTTTTCCCTTAGAGGCCGGCTTGGCAGGCTGCTTGCCCGCCCCGGCTTGGCCGATTGAGCTCAACATTCCTATATTGGAAACGCCCTCTTGGTTTTTCACCACATTGACTTCTTTCACGGCAAATCTGATTTCGCGGAAATGAATGCTTTCCCTGCGAAGAATAGTACCTAAGTCCGGCGCTATGTAAATTTCGGGAATGTCGACAAAAATATCTTTTTGGAAAGATTTAGGATTGTGAATTTTAAGATCTTCAAGATGAATCACGGCTTCAGGAATTTCAAGCCGGATGCGTCCCACATGGGTTTCAAAACCGGTAAGTTTGGTGACCGCGATTTCAAATCCTTTGCGGATCAGCGGCTCTCTGGCCGCATAAACCAGCACTCCAGCTCCAATGAATAAAATAAACAGGAGCAAAAGGAATTTCTTCATGAGGGGTATTATACGACGATTAAGCGCGGATGGCAATCTCGCGTGCAGCGAGAAAATCTTTTACCAAGGCTTCGACCAAAGCTTCCATATCGGTGATTTCCCAAACACCGTCACCTTTGTCCTTAATATACTGGTCAAGTCCGCTTTCCTGCAGCAATTTGGCGAATTCCTCTTTTTCATCCTCAGCCGGAACAAGGTTCGCTCCTTTGATTTCAATCGTGGCATAGGCATATCCGGACGCTACTTTGGCTTTTTGCAGCTGAGACTGAAATTGCACCACACCCGGAGCTTCCTTTTTTAGGATAGCCTCTAAAGATACTTCCCCGACTTTGGCGCCTTCCGGAGTGAGCACGCGGACATATCCTTTTCTGAAAAGTTCAGGGATGGTTAGCCCTCTGTAATCTCTGGGCAGTGAAGCATAAGCCTTTGCAACCACGCCCTGTTTTTCGATCACCCTGACCGTTTCTTCCAAAACATCCGCCTCAGGACGAACTTCGACAAACTGTATTCGCGCCAGGACGGGGTCCTGTATAAGCTGCGCCTTGGTTAACCCAAAAACCGAGGCCGCAAATTCCTCAATATTTTTCCCGACCACTACAGCCGCTGCGCCTTTATTGGCCTGCATGGTTTCCCGCAATGAAATCAACTGTGCCCTGCTATTCTCGCTCTCATCCAGCACCGGAACAACCAAAACACGAATCTTATTGACAGTGGTCAGTCCAAATAAAGCAGCAAGTTGAGAAGCTCTCTGGGCATCATCCGGAACTGCTTTGTCAATATTAGCTTGTGAAATATCCTGCGCCGGCTGAGTCAGGGCCTGAATGCCTTCCAGCATTTCTCTGGTAATGGCCGCCCCGGCACGAACAGTTTCCGCGATACGGTTCACGGCAGAGGGATTATTCTGAAGCTCGGAAAGAATTCGAACCGCTACCGGCGAGAACGCCACCGGATTTATCACAATAACGCCTGGGTAAGGAAAAGCCGTCTCCTGTGCATTGGCATCGGCTGGTGCGGTGCTGACCGGGGTTGTCGCGGGCTCGCTTTCTCTAATAATTTGCAGGAGAGGGGTGTCTGCCGTATGCACGCGGCCCGACGGCAACTTATTGCCCGGCAAGGTATTCGGATCCACAAGGTTTAAGGCCGCGGCTTTTTGGCCCTTCAATTCGGTTACTTTCACCGGCGTAAGTTCATAGTTATCAGCCGAAACCTTGGCCTGATATTCCACCTCGTAATTTTTGCCATTATCATTTAAACGAAAGACGATGTTAAAAGTGGCTGTACCGGTGTTGGCATCGTAAGCAGGAAGTTCTTCTTTCAGTGCTACTTTCATGTAGGGCAGAAGCGCGTTAAATCGCTCCAAAACCGCTCTTTGTTCCGTTACAACTTCCGGAGAAAGCTCGCCTCTCTCTCCTTCTATCTGGAAAGTCATCCCCGCTCCAAGAGCAGCCTCAAGTATATAAAAATTCAATGACCCCGGCGAAACCTCTTGAGGATTGCCATAACGGGGGTTTTGAACCGCAAAGGTGCCGGCAAAGACACTGCCGACTTCAGAATCGCCTTCGGTCATGATTTTCACGTATTTTTCAGTCCCCTGTTTCACATCCACTTTGGGAATCACCACCAGATAGGAAACATTCTGCTTTTTGAGCAAAGCCGTCAAACCGTCCGTGTGAAATCCGCCGGTGATAAGCACAGTCCTGTCCGTTCCGGCGCCCTTGGTCTTGGCCATGACATTCTCGACAAAAAGGCGGTCACGTTCCAGAACCACGCGGTAAAAATATTCCGCATCGTCCATGACCTGGTCCAGCTTCATCACGTCGCCTTGATAATCCACGGGCATCACTCCAAGCTTCTTGGCCAGGGCGTCAAATTCATCCTTAAGATAAGAAGCTTTCATCGTGTCATAATGCCGGATAATATAAGCCAATTTCTCCCGGTTCACTTCCAGTTTGAAATATTGATCAAGCAGCTCTATGTTTCTCAAGAGCTGCATCAAATGCCGCTCATCCTTGGTCTTGAAAAGCTGCTTTTGAACCATCTGCTCCAGCTTATGAACTTCCGCGAAAAGCCCGCGATGCTCGATTTCATCCTGAAGGATAAGAAATTCGGACATGGCCCGCATCTGGGGATAGCCCAGCAAGTCAATCCCGTACTGCTCGGCCAAGGCTGTGACCTTTTTGAAATAAGCCCGGGGCTTCATGCCCTTCTTTTTAAGCTCCAGGCTGGCCAATAAATCCGCCACTTCCGAATCGGAGGTTTTTTTGCGAAAAGCCTCCCGGATAGCTTCCGCTTCCTTTTTAACCTGCTTTTCATCCAGCTGTTTTTCCAGCTCATGCAGGCGCATAATGCGCACCAAATTGGGGAACCGGATGATTTCGGTTAACTTCTTGAGTGACGCCAGCTTATGCTTCTCCGCCAAACCGTCCAAATAAAGCAGATAATCGATAAGGTCTATCTTTTCCGAGGCATAAGCCTCCATGTTGCGGGTCAAATCCAAAAGCTCCTCATTCAGAAGCTTTAGCCGGACATCTTTGGCGAGGATGCGCAAGGTATTGAAATAGTTGTTTATTTCCGCCTGATGCGAATACACCGACCGGAAGGTGCGCAGGTTTTCCATATAAAGCATGCGGTTCTCAATGCCGTGAAGTTCCACCGGCTTTTCCGATTCAATGGCAAAAGCTTCCGCGCCGGACAAGCGGCCTTCACGCATCAGATAATCCGCCAGTTTCTGGTTGGCTTCTTTAAGATAGGCGGTTTCAAAAATGGCCGGGTTCAATTGGGAAGAGGCGCCCTCAAGCTGGATAAGATTCATATTATAACTTTTGGAAAGATGGCCGAGGATATTCTTGATATTGACTTGAGCTTCGTAATTGGCGTGAGCGTCCTGGATATGCACAATGACCGGAGAACCGGGCAGTCCTTGGAAAACCTCTTCAACCTTGCCGAATTTCTCCGGGATAATAAGGTTATAAGGGTTGAGTCCTTCCACGGGCATAGTGGATGACGCAACTCCGGTGCCGCCGGGCGCGGTCAAACCCACAGGCTTGCCGCCCTCCGGCATGGGTTCCGGAACAGCGGCCGGCTGTTGACCGTAAACATTGCCCGAGCAGACAAACATCAAGAGGAATACACTGATGAATAATTTATTCCTCAATACCTTCCTCAAAGGCTGCGCCCCCTCGACTTTGATTTTTGCTCAAAAAGCTATATATGCCTTGCAAAGACTTTTTAAATTTTATTAAACTGGAGGCAAAAAAAATCATAACTCCTTTAAGCGCTTTAATATTAACACAGCACTCTGCGTTTTTCAAGACAAACTAACCATAATAGTCATAACTCATTTAAAATGAACCTATTACAAGTAACAATCATGGCGTTTTGTTCACAAATTGACAAACGCGGTTTTTGCCAGTACGCTTGGCTTCATAAAGAGCTTCATCCGCGGCTTTGATAATAGCACGGCTGCTTAGCAGATTATCTATTCTGGCTGAAGCCACGCCAGCGCTGATGGTGAAGTGGGTGATTTGGTTCACATAGTTAAATTTTTTGGATTCCACGCTTTTCCTAATTTTTTCAGCAATCTGAACCGCTTCTTCTTTGCGCGTGTGAATCAGTACCACGCAAAATTCCTCGCCTCCGTAGCGCGCGGCTATATCATCTTTCCGGACGCTCTCCCGGATGCAAAAACTAACATTCTTAATCACATCGTCACCGAATTGATGGCCGTACGTGTCATTCACATGTTTGAAATTATCAATATCCATCATTAACACCGATAGCTCATGATAGGCGTCCATTTTCCGGGACCTGCGCTCCACGACCAGCCTTGCGAATTCAGCGTCTATTCTGGATTCAAGAAAGCGCCGGTTATAAAGCCCGGTCAGGGGATCCGTGACCACCTCGCCGCGAAGCCGGACATTTTCAACCAGGGTATAAAAATAACGGTAAAGCGTGACGGAAAGAAAAGTAAGCCACAAGGCCAGAAAGGGCGTGAAAAAATCCCCCGTATAATTCAAGCAAAACAATCCGAAAGACATGGCCCCGCCTGCCACGCTCACACAAAACAGTCCGGCCGTGCCCTTCATCACGTCAAAACGCAGCCCGAGAAAGCTGCCAGACATGGCAAAAAAAGTCACGAACAGCAAATTCAAAACAAAGGGGATATTGCGGAGGAAATCCCGGGTTGCCATATTCACCAGCCAGTTTAAATTCACCACCACTCCCGGCATCACTCCCAAAGGCGTATGGTAGTAATCATGCAGCCCCCTTGAAGTGGACCCGGACAGCACAATTTTACCCTTCATAGTTTCTCCCAAGTCCTCCTCCTGCATCACTTTCCATAAAGGGACTTGCTGGATGTCTTTAAGTTTCAATTTAAAATTGATGGCCGTGTTTTTGTGGTCTCGGAAGGGGATAAAAAATCGGCCGGCATCCTCACTGTCAGACTCATAATGAAGCCCCTCCGGGCTGATATGCAGTTTATCGAGTTTCAAACCCTGTAATTCTTTGAGAATTTCTATCTCCCAAGGCCATGCCGCGATTTCGCCGTCATTATCCTTGTAAACGAGCCGCACGCGCCTGACATAAAGGTCATCGTCCAGAAGTTTATTGACCACCCCCGACCCGACCGCTCCCTCACGAATTTCCTTAAGGGAAAGCACATAATTCCCCTGAGCGTCGACAAAAGCGGCCAGCACAACATGCCCGGCTTTTTGAACCGCCTCAGCCAGCAGAAAATCATCAAGAGGCTCGCTTTTGCCGGCAAAAACAAAATCAAGCGCCACAAGCCGGGCGCCGGCAGAGGTCAACTTTTGCAAAAGATCGGCATAGATGCGCCTGTGAAAAGGCCATTTTTCTTTGATTTCATGGATGGATTCATCATCCACCGCGATGAGAAAAATATCCTCGAGGATGGGCGGATGATAAGGCAGTAGATACCGCATCGAAAAAAGAAAATCCTGGGTTTTCAAAATGGGATTATTCAAAAGCCGGAAAGGGGAAATAACGCCCGCGTAAAGAAGCGCGGCCAAAAATCCCGTGGCGGCTACTTTCAACACGGTGGGAAAAGGCCTTGAGAACATGAAAAAAATGTTATCATTAAAAGGGGTTTGATTCAAATGAGAATAAACTTAAATAAAGGGGCAGCTGTTTTTTATTTGGTTGCCTTCTTGACCCTTCAAACAGGATGTGCCGGGTTAACCAAAACGCCTCTGCCTTCTCTTAACAATCCGGAGTTCAGGAAACAATTGGCCGGCTCCATGCATCACGGAGGCGGGCCGTCCGCTCTTTGGGCGGGAATGGCCTCGCGTGACATCACGCCTCCCGTGGGCACGCCTCTCAGCGGATAC
Organism: Candidatus Omnitrophus fodinae SCGC AAA011-A17; assembly: GCA_000405945.1. Taxonomy (GTDB): domain Bacteria; phylum Omnitrophota; class Omnitrophia; order Omnitrophales; family Omnitrophaceae; genus Omnitrophus; species Omnitrophus fodinae. Next base: position 4,150 of record ASOC01000028.1, on the reverse strand, counting down.
GGACGCAGAAAGGGGCGGCCGTCGCAGGGGGTGCATGACCTACTGCATGTGCGTGTCCTGGCGCTAAAAAACCAAACCGATAAACTGGTTTTCGCCTCATGCGATCTTGTGGCCATCAGTCAGGAGCTTTATCAAGCCGTGTTTGAGCGCCTCGAAGCACAAAGCGCGCTCGAAAAATCCCAGCTTTTTCTCAGCGCCACGCACACGCACTCCGGCTCCGGAGGTATTGGAAAACGCTTTCTTGAGCGCATCATTTCCGGCCGTTATCAAAAAAAAGTGTTTCAACTGACAGCGGACAGCATTGCCGGAGCCGTGCTGGAAGCGCTTCGGGATATGAAACCGGCGTCTATCGGATTTGGCTCCGCGCGGCTTGAAGGCATGATTGAAAACCGTATGATAGAAAACGAACGTGTGGATGATGAACTATCCATTATTAAAATCCAAATCCGGCAAGGCCCCCAGGCCTTGCTCGTCAATATGGCCGCCCATCCCACGGTTTTGAGCGCGAAAAATTATCTTTTTTCAGCTGATTTTCCGGGGGTCCTTCAAAAAACGGTCGAAGAACGTTTCCCGGGCGCCGTGTGCGTTTTCACCAACGCCGCAGCCGGCGACCAAAGAATTCACGGGTTTAATGACACGGAGGGATATGCCCGCGCGGAAGCCATCGGAAACCATTTGGCGGAAATCGTGATCAAAACCGCCGAAAGCATTTCTCTCAAGCTCCAAGCTGAAATCGCAACGCTGCAAGCACCCATCCGCCTTCCTCCGGTTAAAATCCGTTACGGTTTTCTCCGCCCACCGTCTTTGATAGGCAACCGGCTGATTGACCGCAATGTGGTTTGCAACGCGGCAAGGGTGAATGAGACTTTTTTTATCAGCATCCCGGGAGAAATGACTTCCGAACTGGGATTTGAAATTAAACGGGAAGCGCGGAACCTCATGTTAAATCCCGTGATTGTCGGTTACGCCAACGGCTTTATCGGTTATATTATTCCCGAAAAATATTACAAACTAAAAATATATGAATCGAGCGTCACTTTTTTCGGGCCCGCGCTGGACCGTTATTTTTTGGAAGCTGCCAGGGCGCAAATGCAATTCATGAAAGAGGCGGAATATGAAGCTGCCGCTTAAAATCACCTTTTGTTTCACACTCACGGCTCTAATACTTGCCGCGCAAATATCTCCTTGCTACGGGAAGCTTCCGACAAATTCTGCCGAAATCCTAAAACGCTCGAGGCTCAAGTCCCTTGACGGTATCCCCGTCCTCCATCTTGAAGGCTCGGGCTATGAAATCGGCTTTCAGCACGGCGTTCTGCTCAAAGAAAAAGTAAGGAAGGCGACACGCCAAATTCTGGGATATTTTCCTAAAAAAATCAAAGTGCCCATTCTGGGAAAACTCTTTTTCAATTTTATTTTGGACCGCAGCTACGGGAAAATGTCCCCCTCTATTCCGCAAGAATACAAGGATGAAATGCGCGGCCTCGCGGACGGATCCGGTGTTTCGCTAAAAAACATTCACCGTGTGCATACCATTCCCGAGCTTTATTCCACTTTGTGCGCGAACGGCGTTTTCTTTGGGAAAGCCACGCGGGACGGCCGCCTTTATCATCTCAGAAATCTGGATTGGAACCGTGAAATCGGAATCCAGGATTATCTCTGTCTTTTTGCGGTCAGGAAAACCGGCGCCATTCCCTTTGTGAATATCGGCTACGTGAGTTTTATCGGTTCAATTTCAGGCATGAATAACGAAGGGATTTCCGTGGGACAAATCGGCAGTGAAACCAGGGACTACACGCTGAAAGGAACCCCCATGCCGCTTCTCCTGCGGCAGGTTCTTGAAAAAAGCGCTCGCCTGGAAGATGCGGTCCAAATCATACTCGGCGCGAAAAGGACCATTGGCTGTAATTATGTCTTTGCCGACGCGAAAAATAAAAGCGCCTGCGCGATTGAGACCACGGCCCGTCACACCGCTGTTTTTTTTGAAAACGATCCGGGTGAAAAAGTTTCTCCTTTTGCATTGCAGGTTGAAAACGCCGTGATCCGCTCCGATTTCGCGGTGGATCCCGTGATAAGAAATCTTCAAACCTGCGCGGCCGGCAATCCCAAGAAATCCGGCCTTGAAGACCCGCGCGGCACAAGCGCCTACGACAAACGCTACCTCGGCCAGGCGGACTTTGCCAAGGCTCATTTCGGGACCATGGATTCGGACTCAATGATGGAATTGGCGCGGGTGATTGCGCCGGGGTCTAATGTGCAAAGCGTGATTTACGGATTTCCTGAATTTTGGGTGGCAACGGCAAAGGGAAATGCAAGGGCCGTTGATTCCGGCTACAGCCAATTCACGCTTGCCGAGCTTCTTGAGAGGAAGTGAAAACCTTTCTCACCGCTTGGAGTAAAACCGCTTGCGGTAAAATTTCAGGGCCTTGTATCTCAAATAAGGCAGGGTGAGAATGGTGCTGTAATGGCCCAGGGGAGTCCATATCACTTCCGGACGGCCCAGCGCCCGCCAGAGATTTAGACTGTATTTGCGGCCCACCACGCGGTCAAAAGACGCGATAACGAAAAGAACGTCTTCGGTTTTGACATAGGCGGCCATGGGCAAAGTGTCTGACTTGATGCCCTCTTTCAGCGCCGCTCGGAGCGTTTCCGGCGTATACCCTGCCTGTTCCGCGGCTGTCTGGACATACTTTTTGATGGCCTTTTCTTCCGAGTCCACAATCAAATCCGCCATGGGTCCGCCGGCCATGGCAATGATGTGGCATTTGATTCTCGGCTCAACCGCGGCCGCGATTGTGTTCACAATGCCGCCGTAGCTGATGCCGAAAGACCCCACATGGTCGGCATCAGTCCCGGGCTGAGCGATGAGCCAATCCAGCGCCTGCCGTGTCCGTATCACGCTTTTGCGCATATACCCTTCGACCTGATTCATGTCCTTTGTCGTGTCATAACGCGGCTTTCTACGGTGAACAATGGCCGCGTCCATGCCGTGCGAAGCCAAGTAAGCCGATACCCAATCCACAATCATATTGCCCCCCAGAATGGGAGAAACGAGAATAAGGGGCTTTTTCCCTTCTTTTTTGGACCGGTAATAATCAATTTTGATGGAGTATTCAAGCTCCAGGTCCTTGGCCCCTTTCACATCATTGTTTTTCCATTTTTCCGCCACTTCCTTGCGCATTTCCTCCACCGGTGTTTCAATCAATTCTTCGGGAAGATTCAAATCAAAAGTGACTTCCTCCAGAACATACTTTTTCTTCTCTTCTATGATTTTTCTTTGCGGGGCGACGTCTTTCCGGGAATAGTCGAAATAAGCGCGCATGTCCTGCGAAACTTCCTGCGGGGGGCGAATGGAGGAGGTGCGCGGAAGCCGAATACAGGCCGGAGTGATAAAACAACATAAAACGATCAGGACGTAAAAAAAAGACAGGCTGAAAATTTTTGCCCGTCCATAGCGAGCTGACTGTTTTATCTTCAATTCAGATAAACCGGATTGGAAAGAATCCATAATTTCTTTTTATAATAGACCTCCACCCTGTAGATACCCGGGCCTTCTGGTTTTATTTCCGCTGACTCGGCCCGATTTTCATAAATGACTTGTCCGTCCCTCAGAATGCGTATCTCCCCGCCGCCCGGGACATAGACTTTCAGCTTCAAGTTTCCGCTATATTCAAGTGTATCCCCCATTAGCCATTTTTGCTCGTCTTTTTCAGCCCAAAATAAAAAATTACGAACCGGCCTCACCAGACCAAACCCCACATAAACGTGCCCCTGGGCAAGAGCATCCAGGATATCCCTGGAGGATAATTTCGCCGTCCAGACATGGGTTTGAACGACCTTGAACATGGTGTCGTATTTATCGACAGCCCTGCCGAATAAACGCACCTTTTGATGCGCGTCCACCGCGCCTATCCCGACGACCGGCTGGGTCGGTTGCGATTTAAGAAGACTGTCCCACCGGCGAAGATAATTTTCGGGTTTATCGAAAACCGATTTGAAAAATATTTTGGGCGGCAGACTCAACCCCTTTAAAGCCACCCACAATTTGCCGTCTTCATAAACATCACCGGCTAAATTATAAATTTCCATGCCGGTCAAGGGACGACTCAGCGTTGCTTCGCCGCCACCCGCCCGGGGCCTGTAACCCTGGGCG